>NZ_JBMRGI010000001.1:0-284319 GCF_049384345.1 Stenotrophomonas sp. CASM110 | reverse complement strand
GTAACAACACTTTGCGTCCCCGACAGGCACCGCTTCGGCGCCAAGCGCCGAGCCACTTGCGACTTAATCCCCTCCGTCCCCTTTTTGGGGGTCAGCTCAACAGCCGTGTGGCGTCGAGCAGGATCATCGGGCGCTGGCTGACCCGGGCCACGCCGCGGAACAGGTCGTTGGAAATCTGGCAGATGCGTGCGGTATCGGGAGGTTCGATCTGCGAATCGGTGAGGTTGGCGACATCTTCCACCGCCGACACGCGCAGGCCGATGGTCTCGCCGTCTTCTTCCAGCACCACGATGCGGGTCTGGGCGTCGTCCTCGGCGGCAGCCGCGCCCAGGTGCAGGCCCAGATCCATCACCGGAACCACCTGGCCGCGCAGGTTCATGATGCCCAGCATGGCGGCAGCGGTGCCGCGCAACGGCAGCAGCGGCACCGGCAGCACGACCTCCTGGACCTTCAGCAGTTCCAGCGCATAGGCCTGGGTGCCGCAGCGCAGGCGCAGCCAGCGCGAGGTGCGTTCATCGGCGCGACGGTTCTGCGGATGCGGGCTGCGGGCCGGTTGGTGGGCCTGCGCCTGCAGCTCCTGCCAGGTGCCGGGGCGGTTGCCTGCGGGTGCATCGACGGCGACGCGCGGCGGCGGCGTGGCGGCGCGTGCGGCCGGGGCCGGTGCAGGGCGTGCCGCCGGGGGTGCCACCGGCGCTGCGACCACGGCGGGCGCCGGCGCAGGCACGTCTTCGCCACCAGCGGCTGCCTCGAAGGCGGCCTGCAGGCCGGGGCTGTCGGTGTGGGCGAGACGATGGCTGTCCGCCGGGTCGGTCTCGTAGATCACTTCGTCCGGCAGATCGTCCCAGGTGGGTTCCGGGCCGGTGTTCGCAGCGGCCGCAGCGGGTGCCGGCGCGGTTTCGTGGATGACCTCGTCGGGCAGGTCATCCCAGGTCGGCTCGCGTTCGGTGGACCCGGCGCTGGCCGGCGCGGCGGCGGCCTCGAAGGCGGCCTCCAGTGCGGCCTCATCCTCGGCCGGGGCCGCGACGACGGCATCCGTTTCGTTGACCACTTCAGCGGGCAGGTCGTCCCACGTGGGTTCGCGTTCGGCATCGATCACGCTGACGGGCGCGGACGCGGCATCGAAAGCGGCTTCCAGTGCGGCATTGTCCACGGCAGGGGCAGCGGCAACGCTCTCGGTTTCGGTTTCGTAGATCACCTCGGCCGGCAGGTCATCCCAGGTGGGTTCGCGTTCGGCGGCGGCTTCGGTGGCCGTGGCCGGGGCGGTGCTGATTGGCGCGGGGAGGGGAGCGGCGGCCGGGGCGATCGCCTCGCCCAGCAGTTCGTCCAGGTAGTCGTCGAGGATGCCGGTGCTGTTCATGCGGCCTGCTCCAGGGCGCGGGCATCCTCGCCGAGGATCCAGTTCAAGGCGCGCCGGTAGGCAGCCAGGCCACGCCCCGGGTAGTCTTCGCCGACGCTCGGCAGGGTCAGCCCGGCGGCGTTGCTGATGCGGGTGTCGATCGGAATCGCGTCTTCCCAGACGCGGCTGCCATGGCGGTCCTGCATGGTGCGCAGCGACTCGTTGCCGGCGCGGGTGCGGCGGTCGAACAGGGTTGGCAGGATCGAGATCGGCAGCGGCCGGCGGCGCGAACGCTCGACCATCTCGCCGGTGCGGACCATGCCATCCAGGCCGTGCAGCGCCAGCGGCTCGGCCTGGGTCGGAATGATCAGGCGATCGGCGGCAGCCAGTGCGTTGATCATCAGCAGGCCGAGCGTCGGTGCGCAGTCCAGCAGGATGTAATCGTGCTGGCCCTGGTGGCGCGCCAGCGCGTTCTGCAGGGCCAGGCCGAGGCCGGGTTGGTTGGCGCTACGGCGTTCAAGCGTGGCCAGCGCGGACTGCGCGCAGACGTAGTCCAGGCCCTGGATGTTGCTGGCATGGCACAGGCCGGACAGGTCCGCCGGCGGTGCGCCGAACAGCTCCAGCACGCCGGCCGGCGGCGGGTCCACCGGCACGCCGAAGGCGCGGCTGAGCGAAGCATGCGGATCGAGGTCGATCAGCAGCACGCGATGGCCGAGCGCGGCCAGGCCGCGGCCGAGGGCGAGGGTGGTGGTGGTCTTGCCGACTCCGCCCTTCTGGTTGGCGACTGCCCAGATGCGCATCGGATTACTCCTTCATTGCCGGGGGAACGGCGGCGCCGACGCGGCTGCCAGCCGGCACCGGTGGCAACGTCACCGGTGCGATGGGGGAGGTGGGGGCGCTGGCCGGCGTTGCGGCGGCCTGTTCGGTGACGGTGCTGCCGGTGGCGCCGGTGGCTGCGTTCAGGCGCTGGCCGAGCGGGTCCACCGAATGCGAGGTGTCGGCCAGGATGATGACCATCACCCGGCGGTTGCGGTTGCGGCCCTGTGCGCTGTCGTTCTCTTCGCGCGGGCGGAACTGGCCATAGCCGACCATCGCCAGCCGCGACGGCTGCACGCCCTGGTCGGCGAACAGATGCACCACGCTGGCGGCGCGTCCGGCCGACAGCTCCCAGTTCGACGGGAAGGTGGCGGTAGCGATCGGCACGTTGTCGGTGTGGCCTTCCACGCGCACGCTGTTGGGCACGTCGCGCAGCACCTCGGCCAGGCTGGCCAGGGTCTGCCGCGCATGTACGTCCAGTGCGGCCGAGCCGGTGGGGAACAGGATGTCGCTGTTGATCTCGACCTCGATCCACAGTTCCGTGCGGCGCACGCTGATCATGCCGCGGTCGATCAGCGGCGCCAGGGCGGCGGTGAGGCGGTCGGCAATCGTGTTGAGCTGGCGCTCGGCACGGGCGATCTGCTCCTGGTTGTGCACCGACACCGGCATGCGCATCTGCGAGGCCATCGACGGCAGCAGCGTCGGGTCGTGCGAGGGCGCCGGCGCGGACGGTCCGATCTTGGTGCCGGACTTGATCACCGACGGGCTGTCCCAGCCGCCACCCTGCACCTGCTTGTTGCCCACCTGCACCGGATTGATCGTGCGCGGCGCGCCACCGAAGGCATCGGTGAGCGCGTCGGCCATGATCCGGTACTTGCCCTCGTTCACCGACGAGATCGCGTACATGACCACGAAGAAGGCGAGCAGCAGCGTCATCAGGTCGGCATAGGGGATCGCCCATGCTTCGTGGTTGGCGTGCTCTTCGTGGTGCTTGCGGCGGGCCATGTCAGTGCAGGAAGCCGGAGAGGTTGGTTTCGATGTTGCGCGGGTTCTCGCCCTGGGCGATCGAGATCAGGCCTTCGATGACCATTTCGCGGTCGCGCGTGTTGTGCGAGATCACGCTCTTGAGCTTGGCGGCGATCGGCAGGAACAGCAGGTTGGCCGAGGCGATGCCGTAGATCGTGGCGGTGAACGCCGCAGCGATGCCGTGGCCGAGCTTGCTCGGGTCGGCCAGGTTCTTCATCACCGCGATCAGGCCCAGCACGGCGCCGATGATGCCGAGCGTCGGTGCGTAGATGCCCATCGCTTCGAACACCTTGGCGCCGGCCTGGTCCTGGTGTTCCTGGCTGCCCAGTTCGATTTCCAGCATGTGCCGCATCGATTCGGGCTCGACACCGTCCACCAGCAGCTGCAGGCCCTTGCGCAGGAACGGGTCCTGCTGCGATTCCACCTGCGATTCCAGGCCGAGCAGGCCTTGGCGGCGGGCGATGTTGCTCCACTCGACGATCTGCTGGATCAGTTCGCGGCGATCGCTGTGCGGCGGGCGCACGACCCAGCGCACGATCTTGAACGCATGCTTGAACACCGCCGGCGAGGTGTGCAGCAGGATCGCGGCAACGGTGCCGACGATGACGATCACGAACGCCGCAGGCGACCACAACGACGCCAGGCCGGCGCCCTTGAGGATGCTGCCACCGACCAGCGAGGCCAGGGCGAGAAAGAGTCCAATGAGGCTGAGTCTATCCATGGATCCGGTATCGGCTTGTATGAATGGGACTTGAGACACCGGTACGGGCTACTGGTGCGACTTCACGGTTTTACGGGTTCAGCAAGCGGGTCAGTCGTGCGGGCTGCGCAGGCCATCCACATCCAGGATCAGCGCCATGCGACCATCGCCGATCAAGGTTGCACCGGCGTAACCGCGCAGGCCGCGCAGGGCCTTCGGCAGTGGCTTGATGACCACTTCCTCGCGCCCACGGACCTGGTCCACGACCAGGCCGAAGCGCGCTTCGCCGGCCTGCAGCACCACGATGGTCAGCAGGGTCGATGCGGCCGGCGTCACATCCAGCCACTGCCGCAGATCGACCAGCGGCAGCGTGTGCGAACGGCGGTCGAGCACGGCACGGCCATCGAACCAGCCCAGCGAGGTGCGCGGCGCGTGCAGTACCTCCATCACGCGCGCCAGCGGCAGCGCATAGACGTCCTCGCCGGCCTGCACCAACAGGGTCGGCAGGATCGCCAGGGTCAGCGGCACGCGGATCAGGAAGCGGCTGCCGCGGCCCAGCTCCGACTGGATCTGGATCTGCCCGCTGAGTTCGCGGATGCGCGACTGCACCACGTCCATGCCGACGCCGCGCCCGGAAATATCCGTGACCTGCTGCTTGGTCGAGAAGCCGGGCAGGAACACCAGGTGCAGGCACTCCTCGCTGCTCAGGCGGGCGGCGGCTTCCGGATCGATCAGGCCCTTCTCGCGTGCCTTCGCGCGCAGCTTTTCCGGATCGATGCCGGCGCCATCGTCCTGCACCTCGATGCTGACGTAGTCACCTTCCTGCTGCGCCGACAACCGCACATGGCCCATCCGCGGCTTGCCCTGCGCTTCGCGCAGGTCGGGCATTTCCACGCCATGGTCGATGGCGTTGCGGACCAGGTGCACCAGCGGGTCGGCCAGCGCTTCGACCAGGTTGCGGTCGAGCTCGGTCTCGGCGCCGATCAGCTCCAGGTCCACTTCCTTCTTCAGCGAGCGGGCGACGTCGCGGGCGACCTTGGGGAAGCGCGAGAATACCTTGCCCACCGGCTGCATGCGGGTGCGCATCACCGCCGACTGCAGGCGCGCGGTGGCGATGTCCAGGGTGGACACGGCGCGGTCCAGCTCCTCGTCGCGCAGGCGCGCACGCAGGGTCTTGAGCCGGTTGCGCGACAGCACCAGTTCGCCGATCAGGTTGACGATCGCATCCAGGCGCTTGGTGTCCACGCGCACGGTGTGTTCGGCTTCGGCCAGCGGCTTGGCGGCCGGCTTGGCCACCGGTGCCGGTGCGTTGGCCGGGCGCGGGGCGGCGATCGGTGCCGGCGCCACCGCAGCCGCGGGCCTGGCGCCGGGTGCGGCGCCACCGTGCAGCTGGTCGAGCAGGGCTTCGAACTCATCTTCGCTGATCAGGCCGTCGTCGGCCTTCTTTGCCGGCGCCACCGCAGTCGGTGCGTTGCCACCGTGCAGCTGGTCGAGCAGCGCCTCGAACTCGTCGTCGGTGATCAGGTCGCCGGCACCGGCCGCCGGTGCGGCGGCAGCGGCGGCAGGCGCTGCTGCACCTCCATGCACGTCGAACTGGGCGATCAGGTCCGGCGGTGCATAGCCCGGCTCGGTGCCGGAAGACACGGCATCGAGCATCGACTGCAGGTAGTCCAGCGATTGCTGGGCGGCGTCGAAGTGATGGGCCTGCAGCACGGCCTGGCCGGCACGTGCAGCGCCCAGCGCTTCTTCAGCGGCGTGGCACAGCTCGACCATGGCGGTGACACCGAGGAAACCCGCGCCGCCCTTGAGCGTGTGGTAGCCCCGGAACACCGCGTTGAGCTGTTCGGTGTCCTGCGGTGCCTGCTCCAGCGACACCAGCTGTTCGCCGAGGCGATCCAGGATTTCCTGTGCCTCGATGATGAAATCGGCAGTGATGTCGTCGGATACCGCGCTCATGCTTACAGCCCCAGATCCGACAACAGGTCGTCGGCGTCGTTCTGCGAGACCGCGTGGCGGTCCAGTCCCTTCAGTGCCGGCCCGGCCAGTTCCGGGTCGGTGCGATGCTGTTCCGGCGGCAGGCCGAGCGCTCCGAAGCCTTCATGCACGCGGCGGACGATGCCGACCACGCGACGGATGATCTGCCCGGTCAGGTCCTGGTAGCTCTGGGTCAGGGCGATCTCGGTCAGGTTGTGGCGGATGCGCTCCAGCTGCGCGTCCTGGCCTGGCTGCAGGCCTTCGGCGCGCAGCTGCTCGGTCAGGCTGCGGCATTCCTCGGCCAGGTCCAGGGTGCGGTGGGTGGCCTGTTCGGTCATCGCCACCACGTGGTCCAGGCGTGCGCACGCATCGTCCAGTTCGCCGGCCTCGCTGGGCACGGTCGGCAGTTCGCCCAGGGCCTGCCCCAGCTCGCGGGCCAGCCGCGAGAGGCCGCTCATCATCGGCTGCGTGCGCAGCGCGACCAGTCCGTCGATGCGTTGCCGCCAGGCGGCTTCGTCACCGGACTCCAGGGCATCCAGGGCTTCCTGCAGGCGCAGGGCGAGGGCGTTCTTGTCGACCGTGGTATCCATCAGGCGCTGGCCGCCAGGCGTTCGAAGATCTTGCCCAGCTTCTCTTCCAGCGTCTGCGCGGTGAACGGCTTGATGATGTAGCCGTTCACGCCGTTCTGGGCCGCTTCGATGATCTGCTCGCGCTTGGCTTCGGCGGTGACCATCAGCACGGGCAGGGTCTTCAGCTTGGCGTCGGCACGGATCGCCTTGAGCAGTTCGATGCCGGTCATCACCGGCATGTTCCAGTCGGTGACGACGAAATCGAAGGGCTGGCTCTGCAGCAGCGACAGCGCGGCATGCCCGTCCTCGGCTTCGGCGGTGTTGGTGAAGCCCAGATCGCCCAGCAGGTTCTTGACGATTCGACGCATGGTCGAGAAGTCGTCGACGATGAGGATGCGCATGTTCTTGTTCAAAGCAGAGTTCCTTTGTTGTTCATTCCGGGCGGCCGGGGGCAGTCGCCTCGGGGATGTTCATTCTTCCAGGCCGGCGTCGACGGCCTCGAAAATCTTCAGGCGGCCGCGCAGGCGCAGCACGGCCTGGCCATGGATCTGGCAGACCCGCGACTCGCTCACGCCGAGCACCGCGCCGATCTCCTTCAGGTTCAGCTCCTGCTCGTAGTACAGCGAGAGCACCAGCTGTTCGCGCTCGGGCAGGTGGCCGATGGCCTTGCCCAGCTCACGGCCGAACTCGCCGCGCTCCAGCACCTGCTGCGGGGTCGGGCCGCCCTGGGCGACGGTATCCAGTTCGCCCTGGTCTTCGATGCGCGACTCCAGGCTCAGCACCTGGCCACGTGCGGCGTCTTCCATCAGCCTCAGGTACTCGGGCAGCGGCATCTCCATCGCGGCGGCCACTTCGGTGGCGCTGGCGGCACGGCCCGTGCTCTGTTCCAGGCGGCGGATGGTGGCGGCGGCGTCGCGTGCACGGCGGTGCACCGAGCGCGGCACCCAGTCGCCACGGCGGATCTCGTCGATCATCGAGCCGCGGATGCGGATCGAGGCATAGGTCTCGAACGAGGCGCCCTGGTCGGCGTCGTAGCTGCGCGAGGCTTCGATCAGGCCCATCATGCCGGCCTGGATCAGATCATCGACTTCGACGCTGGCCGGCAGGCGCGCGGCCAGGTGGTGGGCGATGCGTCGCACCAGGTCCGAATGCTGGGCGATGACCTCGTTGGCCGCCGAGCGCTGGACTTCCCTGTACTGGTGGGCTGCGCCTTTCATGCGGCCACCCCACGCTGCTTGAGGATGCGTTCGAGGAAGAACTCGACGCCACCGCGCGGTTCGGTCGGTGCCTGCCAGCGCGCGGTGCGGCGTGCGATCTCGGTGATCGCCAGCGCCGACGGGCTGGACGGATAGGCCTTCACCACCGGCTGCTGGCGCTGCACCGACAGGCGCAGCCAGTCATCCTGCGGCACGCAGCCCAGGTAGTTCAGCGAGACATCGGCGAGGAACTTCTCGCAGACGCGGGTCAGCTTCTCGTACAGCACGCGGCCCTCGTTCGGGTCGCGCACCATGTTGGCCACCACCTGGACGCGGTCCACGCCGCGCTCGCGCGACAGCACCTTGATCAGTGCGTAGGCGTCGGTGATCGAGGCCGGTTCGTCACAGACCACCACCACGGTGTCCTGCGCGGCCTGGCAGAAGGTCAGCACGCCGTCGGTGATGCCGGCGGCGGTATCGACCACCATGATGTCCAGCTCGCGTTCCAGTTCGGAGAACACGTTGACCAGGCCGACATGCTCGGCCGGGGCAAGCTCGGCCATGTGCCGGCGGCCGGAAGCGGCCGGGACCACCAGCACGCCGTTCGGGCCTTCGACGATGACGTCGTCCAGCGAGCAGCGGCCGGCCACCAGGTCGGCCAGCGTAAAGGTGGGGTTCAAGCCCAGGATCACGTCGATGTTGGCCAGGCCCAGGTCGGCGTCCAGCAGCAGCGTGCGCTTGCCCATGCCGGCCAGCGCCACCGCCAGGTTGGCGGACACATTCGTCTTGCCCACGCCGCCCTTGCCGCCGGTCACCGCGATGGTGCGCACAGGGCCGAGCGGCTCGCTGCGGGTGGCCGACAGCGGGAAGGTCTTGGTCAGCTTGGCGTACTCACGCGACGGCATGGTTCAACTCCGGGTTGCAGGGCATATCGGCCGCTCGGCGCAAATCTTCAAGGCGAAGTACAAGATTGGCTGCACTGGCCCGGTGCAGGTCCTCCGGGACGTCCTGGCCATCGGTCACCCAGGTGATCGGCAGGGCGTGGTCCACGGCCACCGACAGGGCGTTGCCGAAGCGGCCGGTCTCGTCCAGCTTGCTCAGCACCAGGCCCTGCAGGTTGGCCGCACCGAAGCGGCGCACCACCTCGTCCATGTCGCCGAAGCTGGTGTTGGCCGGCAGCACCAGGAGGGTGCGCACCTGGCGCGCGGCGCGCAGCCACTGCAGCTGGGCGGCCAGGGCACGGTCGCGCGGGCCCAGGCCGGCGGTATCGATCAGCACCAGCTTGTAGTCCTTCAAGCGTTCCAGCAGCTGGTCCAGGTCGGTGCCGCTGTTGGCCTCGTGCACGGCGATGCCGAGCTGGCGGCCGTAGCCATACAGCTGTTCGCGGGCGCCGATGCGCGTGGTGTCGGTGGTGACCAGGGCGACGTCACGCGGGGCGTGCTTCTCGGCGAAGCGCGAGGCCAGCTTGGCGATGGTGGTGGTCTTGCCGGCGCCGGTCGGGCCGACCAGCGCGATCACGCCGCCTTCCTCCAGCGGGTCGACCGGGGCGATCGGCAGCTTGCGCGAGATCAGCCCCAGCATCAGGCCGCGGCCACGATGGGCTTCGGTTTCCAGCGGGATCTGCATGGCCACGTCGCGGGCCAGCCCGGCGTCGAAACCGTACTCGTCCATCAGGTCCAGCGCGGTGGCGCGCACCGGGCTGCCACGCAGGCGCTCGTCGGTGAAGCGGTTCATCTCGCGCTCGATCACCTGGCGCATGCCGGCCACTTCCTGGCGCAGCTGGCGGATCTCGGCGTCGTCCTGGGCAACCACGGTCAGCGTCGGTGCCGGGGCCAGCATGGGGGCCGGGCTGGCTTCGACGGCGGCTTCGACCGCTGCCGGTTCGCTGGCGGCGATCCCGGGCTGCGCGTCGATCACGGCAGCGGTCGGCAGCGGCGGCGGCTGCACGGCCGGGGCCACGCTTTCGTGATGCGCCTCGTGCGGCGGGTCGATCTGGAAGCGCGCGCGGTTGGCCGGCACGGTGGCGGCCGGTGCAACGATGGCCTCGGCGAACGGGGCGAAGATCTGGTCCGGCGGTGCCGGTTCGTTGACGGCGGCGCGGGCCAGGGTGGCGGCGAAGCCCGTGCTGCCCCGGGTCGGCACGATCTCGTCGGCGCTGTCCAGAGTGCGGCCGGTGGCACCGACGGCGGCGCGGGCGAGGGCGGCCACTGCCGAGGTGGTGGCCGCGACCGGTTCCGGCGCCGGGGAGCTGCTGCGGCGGCGGGTGACGGCGGCGATCACTGCGTCGGCGGCGGTGCGCGGCTTGGGTGCCGGCGGCGGTGCGACGTCACGGCGCGAGGCTTCCAGTGCACGCTGCACGGCGCTCTCGTCGTAGTTGGCGGCGGCGACGATCTCGATGCCTTCCTCGATCCGGCGGTTGGACAGGATCACGGCGTCAGGACCATGTTCCTTGCGCACCAGGTTCATGGCCGAGCGCATGTCGGCGGCGACGAATCGTTTGATTTTCATGCTGTGGTCACGGGGCGAAGACGGCGGGGTGGCGGTCGGAGAACTCGGGTGGTCGGTGGTCTGCACGGTGCGGGTTCCCCTTGGTATCTGTCTGTTGCGTTGGTTCGAAAGTGGTGTCTGTTTTCTGGCGCATCGCAGGGCGGCGTCAGCTGATCGTTCCGACCAGCTTCAGGCGCTTGTCCTCCGGCACCTCGCTGTAGGCCAGGACCGACAGCGACGGAACGCTGTGGCGGACCAGGCGGGCCAGCGCGGCGCGCACCGGGCCAGGTACCAGCACGACCGCGGGCTCGTTGCGGGCTTCCTGCTTGCTGACACATTCGGCCAGGCTCTGGTGCAGTCGCTCAGCGAGTCCGGGTTCCAGCGCGGCGCCGTTGCCCTGCGTGGACTCCTGCAAGACACGTTCCAATTGCGGGTTGAGGGTGAATACCGGCAGCTCCGCCGACATTCCGGCGATCTCCTGCACGATGAAGCGGCCCAGTGCGGTGCGAACAGCGGCGGTCAGCACGGCCGGGTCCTGGCTGCTGGGCGCATGTTCGACCAGTGCCTCGGCGATCTTGCGCAGCTGGCGGATCGGAATGCGCTCGACCAGCAGGTTCTGCAGCACGCGCACCACCGCCGACAGCGGCAACGCCTTCGGCGTCAGATCTTCGACGAGCTTGGGCGCGCTCTTGGCCAGGTTGGCCAGCAGGTGCTGCACTTCTTCGTGGCCGAGCAGTTCCGGCGCGTGCTCACGGATCAGGTGCGACAGATGGGTGGCGACCACGGTGGCCGGATCGACCACGGTGTAGCCCAGCGTTTCGGCCTGGGCGCGCTGGTGCGGCTGGATCCAGGTGGCGTCCAGGCCGAACGCGGGGTCCTTGCCGGCGATGCCTTCCAGCGCGCCGAGCGCGCTGCCCGGGTCCAGCGCCAGCTCGCGGTCGGGGTGGATCTCGGCGGTGGCCACCGGCACGCCGTGCACCAGCACGCGGTAGCCGTTGGCCGGCAGTTCCAGGTTGTCGCGGATGTGCACCGACGGGATCAGGAAGCCGACATCCTGGGTCAGCTTGCGGCGCACGCCCTTGATGCGCGCCATCAGTTCGCCGCCCTGGTTGCTGTCCACCAGCGGGATCAGCCGGTAGCCGACCTCCAGGCCCAGCGGATCGACCGGGCGCAGTTCGTCCCAGCTCAGTTCGGCAGTCGGTGCCGGTGCGGCCGGGCGGCCGAGTGCGTTGAGTGCGGCGGCATCGGTGCCACCGCCTGCCGCATCGGCAGCCGGCGCCTTGCCCTTGCGGTACAGCTTCCAGGCGATGAAGCCGAGGATCGCGGCCAGCGTCAGGAAAGCGACGTTGGGCATGCCCGGCACCAGGCCGACCACGCCGATGATGCCGGCGGTGATCGCCAGCGCACGGTACTGGCCGAACACCTGGCCGGTCATGGCCTGGGCCATGTCCTGCGAGCGCGAGGCGCGGGTAACCAGCATGGCCACGGCGCTGGAGACCAGCAGGGCCGGCAGCTGCGCTACCAGGCCGTCACCGATCGACAGCAGGGTGTAGGTGGCGGCGGCTTCGCCGAACGGCATGCCATGCTGCAGCACGCCCACGGCCAGGCCGCCGAGCATGTTGATGAACAGGATCAGGATGCCGGCAATGGCATCGCCGCGGATGAACTTGCTGGCGCCGTCCATCGCACCGTAGAAGTCGGCTTCCTCACGCACTTCCTCGCGGCGCAGCTTGGCTTCTTCACGCGTCAGCAAACCGGCGTTGAGGTCGGCGTCGATCGCCATCTGCTTGCCGGGCATCGCGTCCAGGATGAAGCGCGCGGTCACTTCCGAAACGCGGCCGGCACCCTTGGTAATGACCACGAAATTGATGATGGTCAGGATCGCGAACACCACGATGCCGACCGCATAGTTGCCGCCGATCACGAATTCACCGAAGGCGGCGATGACCTTGCCCGCGGCATCATGGCCGTTCTGGCCGTTCAGCAGGATCACACGGGTGGAGGCCACGTTCAGCGCCAGCCGCAGCATGGTGGTGATCAGCAGCACGATCGGGAAGATGGTGAAGTCCAGCGGGCGCTTCACGTAGACCACCGCCAGCAGCACCATCAGCGAGATGGCGATGTTGAAGGTGAACAGCGCATCGAGCACCGGCGCGGCCAGCGGCACCACGACCATGGCCAGCAGGGCCAGCACGATCAGCGGCGCGCCAAGGCCCTGGCGGATCATTTCCAGGGCGCGGCGGGTGTTGAAAGCGGCGGAGGGCTGGGCGCTCACGGGCGGCCTCCCTTGCCGAATTCATCCACCTGGATGTGCGGGGCGTCCGGCATCGGGCCAGTGCGCCAGGCGCGCAGCTGGTAGACGTAGGACAGGACCTGGGCGACGGCCGAATACAGTCTCACGGGGATTTCCTTTCCGAGTTGGCCTTCCCGATACAAGGCGCGTGCCAAAGGCGGGGCGGCGACGATCGCCACCTTGTTGCCGTCGGCCACTTCACGGATGCGCAGGGCGGTTTCGTCCACGCCCAGCGCGACCACGGTGGGGGCGTTCATGGCGCCGCCCTCGTACTTCAGGGCCACCGCGTAGTGGGTGGGGTTGACCACCACCACGTCGGCAGTGGGCACCGCCTCCATCATCCGGCGGTTGGCCATCTGCTGCTGCAGCTGGCGGATGCGGCCCTTCACCTCGGGGCTGCCCTCGCTTTCCTTCATTTCCCGGCGCAGTTCCTCGCGGGTCATCTTCAGCTTGCGCATCCAGTTCCAGCGCTGGTACGGCGCATCGATGGCGGCCAGCACCAGCATCGCGCCGGCGGTGGCCAGCAGCAGGCGCAGGGTGAAGCCCAGGCCATCGGTGATGGCGGTTTCCAGCGGGTGGTGGATCAGCCCGCGCAGGGTGTCGAAGCCGGTCCAGACCACCAGCCCGGCGGCGACGCCGACGAAGGCCACGCGCAGCAGCGATTTGGTGAATTCGGCAATCGCCTCCGGGCCATACAGGCGCTTGAGCCCGCTCATCGGGTTCATGCGGTTGATGTCGGGCAGCAACGCCTTCTGCGACCAGCGCAGGCCGCCCATCACCAGCGGGGCGACGAAGCTGGCCAGCAGGCAGACCAGCACCAGCGGTGCGATCACCAGCATGAACTGCAGCAGCAGGTCGCCGAAGTGGCCGAACAGTTCCTTCGGGTTCTGCCGCAGGCTCTGTTCGGGGCTGAGTGCGTGCTTCATCCAGGCCGTGGCGCCACGGCCGATCGAGCCGCTCATGGCCATCACCGCCAGCACGCCGGCGCCGAACACGGCGGCGGTGCCAAGTTCGCGCGAGCGCGGCAGGTTGCCCTGTTCACGGGCATCGCGCAGGCGTTTTTCGGTCGGTTGTTCGGTCTTTTCGCCGGCGGATTCGTTCTCGGACATCACGGGCACTGCGGGAGGGGGTGCCGGGGTGCGTGCAAGAACCGTTCCACGCCTGGCGTGGATCTACCGACGACCCGTTCTGTAGAGCCGAGCCCACGCTCGGCTACGGTTGGGGCCAGGCGCGAAGCACAGCCGGGCATGAGCTCGGCTCTACAGGAGAGTGCCGCAGGAATTGTTCCGTGATGGCGGGCGCGCGTGGCCCGGTGTCAGCCGGGCGGGTATTGCGGCGGCGGGCTCTGTGCCAGTTCCACCCGCGGCCGGGGCAGGTCGTGCAGCTGCATGAAGCGCGCCGCATCCACCGGGCGGCCCAGCAGGTATCCCTGCAGGAAGTCGCAGCCCAGGCGTTCCAGGTAGGCGCGCTGCGCGGCGGTCTCCACGCCCTCGGCGACGATGTCCATGTCCAGCGCATGGCCCAGCGCCACGATCGCCGAGACGATCACCACGTCTTCGGCACTGTGTTCCAGGTCGCGCACGAACGCATGGTCGATCTTGATCTCGGTGGCCGGCAGCCGCTTCAGGTACAGCAGGCTGGAATAGCCGGTTCCGAAATCATCGATGGAGATGCCCACGCCCAGCGCCGACAGCGCCTGCAGCAGGCGAAGACTGGTATCGGTATCGCGCATGACGGTGCTTTCAGTGATCTCCAGCACCAGGTGGCGCGGGGCAATGCCATGGCGCTCGATCACCTCGCGCACATCCTGCAGCAGGTGCGGCGAACTGAACTGCACCGGCGACAGGTTCACCGACATCGACCAGCTTTCATGCCCGGTGTCGTGCCAGCGCCGCAGCTGCTGGCAGGCCTGGTCCAGCGCCCAGCGCCCGATCTCGTTGATCGCACCGCTGCGCTCGGCCAGGCGGATGAAGCGGTCGGGGGGAATCAGGCCGTGTTCCGGATGGCGCCAGCGGATCAGCGCTTCGGCGCCGGCCACCTTCTGCGTGGCCACGCGGATCTTCGGCTGATAGTGCAGGAACAGCTGCTCGCTGCCGATGGCGCGGCGCAGGTCGGCCAGCAGCCGGAACTGCTGCTCGGCACTGTCGTTCATCCAGTCGGCGAACAGCACGAAGGCGTTGCGACCGGACTCCTTGGCCTGGTACATCGCCGCGTCGGCGAAGGCCATCAACTGGCGCTCGCTGGCGGCGTGGTCCGGGCAGATCGCCACGCCGATGCTGGCGGTCACCTGCAGTTCGTTGTCCGGCAGCAACGGGCCGCTGCCCACCGCCTGCAGGATGCGCCGGGCCAGGGTCGGCAGGTCCTCGTCGTGCTCGATGCGCACCACCAGCACGAACTCGTCGCCGCCCAGCCGTGCCAGCATATCGTGCGGGCGCAGCAGCTGGCGGGTGCGTTCGGCCACCGCCACCAGCAGCGCATCACCGGCCTGATGGCCATAGGCATCATTGACCTGCTTGAAGCCGTCCAGGTCCATGAACATCACCGCGAAGCGGTTGCCGCCCTGTTCGGCCTCGGCCAGTGCCTGCACGATGCGCCGCTGCAGCAGCAGGCGGTTGGGCAGGCGGGTGAGAGGATCGTGCAGCGCGGCCTGGGTCAGTTCCTGCTGCGCGTCGGTCAACGAGGTGCTCAGCATCGAATTGCGCAGCCGCAGCAGTTGCGCTTCCACGCGCTGGTCCAGCCATGAGACCACCAGCACCACGGCCAGGATCGCCACGGTCAGCACTACCACCAGCATCGCCAGCCACTCGTTCTGCAGGCCATCGCCGACCGCCGCGCCGCAGACGCTGCCTTCCGGGAAGCGCGCAGCGGCCATGCCGGTGTAATGCATGCCGACGATGGCCAGGCCGAGCAGGCCCGCCGCCGCCAGTCGATCACCGATGCGGGTGCGCTGGGCGCGCAGCCGGAACGCCACGTACAGCGCGGTCCAGGAGGCAGCCACCGCCACCATCAGCGAGAACAGCAGCCAGCCCGGGTCGTAGTCGATTCCCGGCTGCATGCGCATTGCAGCCATGCCAACGTAATGCATGCCGGCGATGCCGGTGCCCATCAGCAGGGCGCCGACCGCCAATCGCGGGTGGGGCAGGGTGCGCAGCGAGACCAGCCACAGCGCGAACACCGATGAGGCGATGGCAAGCGCAAGCGAGAGCAGGGTGATGGGAAGGTCGTAGCCCAATGGAATGGGCAGGTCGAAAGCCAGCATGCCGATGAAATGCATCGACCAGATGCCCAGGCCCATGGCGAAGCCGCCGCCCAGCCGCCACCACCAAGCCGCGCCCCTGCCCGGTGCGGTCACCGTGCGCCCGGCCATCGCCAGCGCGGTGTATGAAGCCATCACGGCGACCAGCAGCGAGATCGCCACCAGCCACGGGTTGTACGTGCCTACCAGCATTCGTCAGTCTCCCGGACCTGCCTGTCGACGGAAACCACGGTGGGGCATGCATGAGGCAGGCCGACGCACGACGCCGGCCATGTGCGGCATCCCCCCGGTTGCCGCGCATTCACTCTAACGCGCAGACCGGGGGGGACTTCAAGCGGCAATACGTGAAATTGCGCCTCTGTAGAGCCGAGCCCATGCTCGGCTGCCTTCGGCAGGAACGGCAGCCGAGCATGGGCTCGGCTCTACAGAAACAAATGCATGGCAAGCAGTAGAACGTGATGATCGGGTCAGTGTGTGACCGCGTCCGCAGCCTGGAAGGCGGCGTCGAACAGGCGCTGTACCGGCGGCCCCATTTCCCCGGCCAGCAGGGCCAGCAGGAACAGGCCCAGCAGCAGCGAGACCGGCAGGCCCAGCTGGATCGGATTCAGCGCGGGGGCGGCACGCGCCAGTACGCCGAAGGCCAGGTTCACCGCCAGCATCGCCACGGTGAGCGGAATGGCCAGCGTCAGCGCGCCGCGCAGCACGGTCAGCAGGAAGGTCGGGGCGATGCTGAAGAAGGCGTGCGGGTCCGGCAGCGGGGCGCCGATCGGCAGTGCGCGGTAGCTGTCCACAAGCAGCGAGATCAACGCCAGGTGGCCGTTGGCGGTGAAGAACAGCAGGCCGAACAGCAGGTAGAACCACTGGCCGATCACACCCGAAGTGCCACCGCGCAGCGGGTCGCTCATCTGCGCGAAGGCCAGGCCGGTGCCCTGCGCGATCAGTTCGCCGGCCATCGCACCGGCTTCGAATACCAGCCGCAGCATGAAACCGATGGAAACGCCGATGGCCAGTTCGCGCGCGATGGTCAGCACCGTAGCCGCGTCGAAGCCGGTCCAGTCCGGTACCGGTGGCAGCAGCGGCGCCAGTGCAATGGCCAGGGTGCCGGCCAGTACCACGCGCACCCGCGACGGCACCGCACGCGTGCCGACCATGGGCATGGCCATCGCCACTGCGCCGATGCGCAGCATGGTCCACAGCACGGTGCCGATCATGCCGAAGGCCTGCAGGCCGTCGGCCGCCATCTGTGTCGCGGCATCCATCGAAGCGCGTGTCCTAGCCGATCAGGTGCGGAATGCGCTGGAACAGCAGCGTGGTGAATTCAACCAGGTGGCCGATCAGCAGGCTGCCCAGCGCGAACAGCACCGCGGTCAGCGCTGCCGCCTTGGCGACGAAGGCGATGGTCGGTTCATTGAGCTGGGTTGCAGCCTGCACGACACCGACCACCACGCCCACCACCAGTACGGTGAGCAGCAGCGGGCCGGCCACCCACAGCACGGTGATCAGGCCGCCACGCAGTTCGGTCAAGGCAAGTTCGGGAGACATTCGGGTTCCACCTTCATATATAGAGTCGAGCCATGCTCGACTGTCTTTCAATCGCGCCGGATCGCGTCACGCGGGATTGAAGCTGGCCGCCAGCGTGCCCACGGTCAGCACCCAGCCATCCACCAGCACGAACAGCAGGATCTTGAACGGTGCCGACACCAGCATCGGCGACAGCATCATCATGCCCATGGACATCAGCACGCTGGCGACGACCAGATCGATGATCACGAACGGAATGAAGATCAGGAAGCCGATCTCGAAAGCGGTCTTCAGTTCGCTGGTGACGAACGAAGCGACCAGCACCGGGAACGGGATCGCATCGGGGCTGGCGTAGGTGCCGTGCCCGGCGATGCCGGCGAAGGTCATCAGGTCGGTCTCGCGGATCTGCGCCAGCATGAACCCGCGCAGCGGCTGCGTGGTCAATGTCCAGGCGGTCTGGAAGTCGATGTCGCCGTTGAGATAGGGCGCCATGCCCGTGCTCCACGCCTTGTCCCAGGTCGGCATCATCACCATCGCGGTGAGGAACAGGGCCAGGCCCAGCAGTACCTGGTTGGACGGCGTCTGGCCGGTACCCAGTGCCTGGCGCAGCAGGCCCAGCACGATGATGATGCGGGTGAACGAGGTCAGCACCAGCAGCATCGACGGGATCAGGGTGATCGCGGTCATCAGCAGCAGGGTCTGCAGCGGCAGGCTGACCGGCTGGCCGCCGATCTTGCCGACGTTGACGTCCGGCAGCGGGGTGGCCGGGGCGCCGGGCGCGGCGAACGCCAGCACCGGCAACAGGCACAGGGCAAGCAACAGCAGCCACGGCATCAGGGTGGCAACACGGGTACGGGTGACACGCATGTCAGGGGTCCTTGCGCAGCCGCTGCTGCAGCAGCTGGGCGAAATTCGGCAGGTTCTTGAAATCCGGCACGCGCACCGGCGCCGGTGGCGGCAACGGTTCGGGCAGGGTATGCAGGGTGTTGATGCCGCCGGCAGTGACGCCCAGCAGCAATTGCTGGCCGTTGACCTCCACCACCACCACGCGCTCCTTGGCGCCGACGCTGAGGCTGGCCACCAGCTTCATGCCTTCGGCCGGGCGGAAGCCGCTGCCGGGCATGCGCTTGAGCAGCCAGCCCAGGCCGATCACCAGCGCCAGCACCGCCAGCAGCGCCAGCACCGCACCGAACAGGCTGGGTGCGGCGGCCGCGTGCTGGCCGACCTGCGGGCCGATCGGCGCTGCGGTCTTGCCGACCGCCAGCAGGGTGGAGGCCAGCAGGCTCAACGCAGTCTCCGGATCCGCTCGCTCGGGCTGACCACGTCGGTCAGGCGCACGCCGAAGCGGTCATTGATCACCACCACTTCGCCGTGGGCGATCAGGGTGCCGTTGACGAACACGTCCAGCGATTCGCCGGCACCGCGCTCCAGTTCCACCACTGAACCCTGGTTGAGCTGCAGCAGGTTGCGGATCGGCAGGCGGGCACGACCGACTTCCAGCGACAGGGTCACCGGCACATCGAGGATCACGTCCAGGTTCAGGTCCGGACCGTTGGCCTCGTCGGCCTGCAGGCTGCTGAACTGGGCCGGGGTCGGTTCGAGGGCGTCGATATCGTTCATTGCGGGTCTTCCTGGATGACGGGTACGCGCGGGCGGGTGCCCGGCGGATGGGTAGCGGTGATCTTCACGGCGTTCATGCCGTTGGCGATGCCGAACTCGCCGGTGAACACAGGGATGTTCTCCACGCACAGCGGCACCTGCGGGCTCAGCTCGATCGGCAGGATGTCGCCGACCTTCAGCTGGGTCAGGTCGCGCAGGGTCATGCGCTTGCTGGCCAGTACGCTGGACAGGGTGACTTCGGCGATGTTGAGCTGCTCGCGCAGGGTCTTGCCCCAGCTCTCGTCGCGGTCGTTGCGGTCGCTCTGGATGCCGGCGTCGAGCAGTTCGCGGATCGGTTCCAGCATCGAGTAGGGCAGGGTGACGTGGATGTCACCGCCGCCGCCGTCGAGCTCGACGTGCAGGCGGCACACCACCACGTACTCGCGCGGGGTCACGATGTTGGCGAAATGCGGGTTGATCTCCGAGTTGATGTACTCGAAGTCGACGTCCATCACCGGTGCCCACGCTTCGCGCAGGTCGGCGAAGGTCTGCTTCAGCAGCAGGTGGATCACCCGCATTTCGGTGGCCGTGAATTCGCGGCCCTCGATGCGGGTCGGGTAGCGCCCGTCGCCGCCGAAGAAGTTGTCGACGATGGCGAACACCAGGGTCGGCTCGAACACGATCAGGCCGGTACCGCGCAGCGGCTTGAAGCGGATCAGGTTCAGGTTGGTCGGCACATACAGCGAGTGCATGTAGTCGTTGAACTTGATCAGTTCGATGCCGCGCACCGACAGCTCGGCCGAGCGCCGGATCAGGTTGAACAGGCCGATCCGCCACAGGCGCGCGAAGCGCTCGTGGACCATTTCCAGGGTCGGCATGCGACCACGGATGATGCGGTCCTGGCTGGCGAAGTCGTACGAGCGCGCTTCGCCTGACGGGGGTTCCGCATCGGTCTCGACCGCGCCGCTGTCCACGCCGTGGAGCAGGGCATCGATCTCGTCCTGGGACAGCAGATCATTCATCGGGGGGCCCTTACTGGGTCACGAAGCTGGTGAACAGCAGATCGTCTGCGCCGTTGCTGCCGGTCTCGGCCTTGAGCACCTTCTGCACCTCGGCCAGCGAACTGGCCTGCAGCTTCTGCTTGCCGGCGACATCGGCGATCTGGTCCGGGCTGACCTGCGAGAACAGCATCAGCAGGCGCGCGCGGATGGCCGGGGCATGGGTCTTGATCGCTTCCAGCGCGGCCGGGTCGCGGGTCATCAGCTGGACCTCCAGCTGCAGGTAGCGCGGGCCGTCGACCGGGCCATTGAGGTTGACCACGAACGCCGGGTCCAGCGCGAAGTACTGTGCCGGGGCCGGGGTCGCGCTCTTCTTGGGCGCCTGCGCGGTCTTCTCTTCGTGCTTGGACTGGGTGAAGAACCACACGCCGCCACCAGCGGCAGCGGCGGCCAGTACGGCCACCAGTGCGGTGATCAGGATCGGACTACGCGGCTTGGCGGCCTTGTCCTTCTCGGCGGTCTTCTTGGTTTTGTCAGCGGCTGCGGCCACGGGGTGAAGCTCCTGAGGGTTGCTTCACCGGGATATGCAAGGGGTGTGCCGAAGGCTGGGCCCGCAGGGTGCGACGGAATTCCGTCGGGGTGCAGGTAGGGCCGTGCGGAGCAAGCTCAGCACCCACCAACGCAATACGGGGAGGTGCCGACCGCCTGCCCTGGTGGGTGCCAACCTTGGTTGGCACACCTGTCAGGCGTAGGCGTCCAGCAAGCCGCGCTGGCGGATCAACTGCGCGGACGACACGCTGGCATCGCCCGGCGTCGGTTCTCCGTCGCCGGTCATGCCGCCGCCACCGGGTTGTCCCGACGCATTGCCGTCACCACCAGACGCGTGGTGGCCGACATCGGCGTGAGCCAGCTGGAAGCCCTGTTCGCCCAGCAGCTCGCGCAGGCGCGGCAGGCTGCTTTCCAGTGCCTGGCGCACGTCCACGTGCGGGCTGCTGAAGCTGGCATGCACCTTGTCGCCGTTCAGCTGCAGGCGCACGTCGACCGGCCCCATGTCGTCCGGGCTCAGGCGGATGTGGGCATGGCCGATCTTCTGGTCGGCCAGCCAGCCCAGGCGTGCGCCGATGGCCTGGTCGAAGCCATCGTCACCCAGAACGGGCTTAGGCGTGGGTTCGCCATTGAAGATCGCGTTGCCGGTGGCGAGCGCCGCCTTCAGGTCCTGCACGGCGGCCGCTGCCGGTGCGTGCAGCAACGGTGTATTTGCGCGGTCGCCAACGGCGGCCACGTCACTGCCTTCGCCGCGCTCGCTGCGCTTGCCGGGCAGGATCATCGCCGGCAATGGCAGCGCGGTGGCATCCTCCGCGCTGGTCGCCGCCGGTTTGCCGTCGGCCGCCACGGGGGCTGCGGTTGCCGCTGCCGGCGCGGCTGCAGGCAGTGTCGGGGCCGCGGCGGGGGCAGTGGTGGGTAGCGCCGTACCGTCGCTGGCCAGTGACGGTGCAGCGCTGCCCGCCAGAGCGACGGCCGGATCGGCAGGCGTCGGCATCGCCAGCACCAGGCCGGCCAGGCCGATCGGTGGCCACGGGGCGTCCTCGGTCGCGGCGGGCTTGTCCTTGTCGGTGCCGGGTCCAGCCGGGGGCAGGGCAACGGGCGGTAGCGGCGGGGTTTCGGCAGTTGCCGCTTCCGCGTCCGCGCTGCGTTCGCCCGGTGCCTGGCCATTGCTGTCGGCGGTCGATGGCTGGCTGGGCGGGGACGGCGTCGGTGTGGTAGCGCTGCCGGCAGGCGCGGGCGCGGAGGGCGCACCGCCCTGCAGCAGCTGGCTGAAGTCCTTTGCGCCTTCGCTGCGCGCGGCGCGCGCGGCACTGTTGCTGGTGGCGGGCGTGGCCGGGTTGGCGCTGCTGGCGAGCGGGGCGGGCATCACGGGCGGCCTCCCTGCTCGGCGCCGTCCTGGTCTTCGGCCTGCACCAGGCGCGCGCGCCGCGCGCCAATGTCGTCCATCTCGCGCTGGTCGCGGCGGTCGGTCACCACCTTTTCCTGCGCGCGGTAGCTGGCGGCCAGCTGCTCCAGCACCGCCTTGTCACGGCTGGCCAGGATCAGCCGCGCGCGCTCGGCCTCCACTTTTTCGCGGTTGCCGTTGACCGTGGCCTGCTGCTGCTCGACCGCACTGTCCAGGCGATCAAGGAAGGCGCGGCGGTTCAGCAGCTGTGCCGGGCTGGTCGCCGCCATCTGGGCGTTGGCGTACTCCTCGGCATAGCGGCGCAGTTCGTCCAGGCGCGACAGATGGGTGTCGAGCACGCGCTGGCGCTCGGCCAGGTCGCGGGCGACCGCGTCCTCGTGTTCCTGGGCCCGCTTGAGCAGGGGATCGATGCGCTTGGACTGGTTCATGGCTTAACTCTCTTGTTCCACCAGGCGCTGCAGCGCCGCCTGGCTGTGCGGGAGATCTGCGGCCTTTGCAACGTCCTGGCCGAGGAACTCCATGATTTCCGGCCAGCGTTCCAGGGCTTCGTCGGTGGCCGCGTCGTTACCACGCTGGTAGGCACCGATCGCGATCAGGTCACGGTTGGCCGAGTACGCCGAGACCAGTCGCTTCAACTTGCGGATGCGCAGGCGCCACGGCTCGTCGGCGATTTCCGTGACCACGCGGCTGACCGACGATTCGACGTCGATGGCCGGGTACAGGCCGCTGTCGGCCACCCGGCGCGAGAGCAGGATGTGGCCGTCGAGGATCGCGCGTGCGGCGTCGGCGATCGGATCCTGCGGATCATCGCCTTCGGTCAGTACGGTGTAGAACGCGGTGATCGAGCCACGGCCCTTTGCGCCGTTGCCAGCGCGTTCGACCAGCGCCGGCAGCTTGGCGAACACCGAGGGCGGGTAACCGCGGGTGGTCGGTGGTTCACCGACCGACAAGCCGATCTCGCGCTGCGCCTGGGCGAAGCGGGTCAGCGAGTCCATCAGCAGCAGCACGTTCAGGCCCTGGTCGCGGAACCACTCGGCGATGGCGGTGGCACGGTAGGCACCGTGCAGGCGCGCCAAGGGTGGCCGGTCGGCGGGGCTGGCCACCACCACGGCGCGGCGCAGGCCTTCCTCGCCCAGCGTGGTCTCGACGAAATCGCGTACTTCGCGGCCTCGTTCACCAATCAGGCCGACCACGATCACGTCGGCAGCGGTGTAGCGGGTCATCATGCCCAGCAGCGTCGACTTGCCGACGCCGGAACCGGCGAACAGGCCGACACGCTGGCCGCGGCCGATCGGCAACAGCGCGTTGATCGCGCGCACGCCCACGTCCAGCGGCTGGGTGATCGGTTCACGCGCCAACGGATTGATCGACACGCCGGCCATGCCGACATGCCCTTCTGCGCGGATCGGGCCCTTGCCATCCAGCGGCACGCCGTCGCTGTCGATGACGCGGCCGAGCAGGCCTTCACCCACTTCCACGCCGCCACGCCGCGCCGACGGTACCACGCGGGCGTTGGGCAGCAGGCCGTGCAGTTCGGCGCTGGGCATCAGGTAGGTGCGCTCACCGGCAAAGCCGACCACTTCGGCATCGACCCAGCCACCATCGACCACTTCCACCTTGCAGCTGGCGCCCAGCGGCGCCTCGCAGCCGACCGCTTCCAGGGTGAGCCCGACCGCGCGGCGCAGCACGCCCTCGCGGATCAGCCCACGGCCATGCGCGGTATCCACGCGCAGGCCGTCCAGGCGCCGGGCCAGGCGCAGGTTGCGGGCCACGGCCCAGTCGGCCGGCGGCGGCGTCGTTTGCGGTGCGGCGCTCATGCCGTCGCCCCGGTCTGGCGGATCACCGCATCCAGCGCACCGCGCAGGCGGGCCTCCAGGGTGCCGTCGATGCGTACGGCTTCGGCGTGCACGCGCAGGTCGCCACGGCTGAGGCTGGTATCCGGTACCAGGCGCTGCGCCGGCGACAGGTTCAGCAGCGGGGCAAGCGCGGCGATGTCATCCGGGTGCAGCCGCACTTCCACCTCGCGGGTGCTGCCGCCCACGGCGTCAATCGCTTCGCCGACCAGCTGCGCCAG
This sequence comes from Stenotrophomonas sp. CASM110, assembly GCF_049384345.1. Classification (NCBI taxonomy): domain Bacteria; kingdom Pseudomonadati; phylum Pseudomonadota; class Gammaproteobacteria; order Lysobacterales; family Lysobacteraceae; genus Stenotrophomonas; species Stenotrophomonas sp. CASM110. The sequence goes on along the minus strand of NZ_JBMRGI010000001.1, from coordinate 260,523 downwards.
CAGTGCCGGCTCGGCCTCGTAGGCGCGGCCGACCAGCGCGCCGGCGATGCGCACCGCCAGTTCACCAAGGGCGCCGACCACTTCGTTCTCCAGCCGCACCAGCGGCCGGCTGAAGTTGTCGAGGATGCCTTCGATCTGCGCGGCGAGGCGACGCACCTCCGCCTGGCCCTGGCCGTACCCTTCGGCATGGCCCTGATCGAATCCTTCCTTCTCCGCGCTGTCCTGGATCGCCTGGATTTCCTCCAGGGTCGGCAGCTGCAGCGGCGGCTCCGGTTCGTGTTCCGGGTCCGGCTCGGTGAGTTCGAACGCGTCCTCCTGCTCCAGCGCCGGTTCGGGCTGGGCCAGCAGGTCCGGGGCAAGCCAGCGCACGACGTTGCTCACAGCATGGCCTCCGCGCTGCCGCCGATGGTGACGGTGCCTTCATCGGCCATGCGCTTGACGATGGCCAGGATCTCGCGCTGCGCGCCTTCCACGTCGGACAGGCGCACCGGCCCGCGGGCTTCCATGTCTTCCAGCAGGATCTCGGCCGCGCGCTGCGACATGTTGCGGGTGATCTTGTCGCGCACCTTGATGTCGGCACCGCGCAGGGCCAGGCCCAGGCGCTCGCCGCTCACCTCGCGCAGCACCAGCTGCATCTCGCGGTCTTCCAGGTCGACCAGATCGTCGAACACGAACATCAGGTCCTGGATGCGGTTGCTCAACGGCGCATCGATGCGGGCGATCTCGCCCAGGATCGCCTGGTCCTGGCCGCTGTCCATGAAGTTCAGGATGTTGGCCGCGCACTGCACGCCACCGATGTTGGACGACTTCAGGTTCTGGTTGCCGGCGAACTGGCGCTCCATGATCTCGTTGAGTTCATTGAGCGCGTTCGGCGGAATGCCGTCGAGGGTAGCGATGCGCAGCAGCACGTCCACGCGGGTACGGTCCGGCAGCAGCTTCAGCGCGTCGGCGGCCTGGTCGGTTTCCAGGTGCGCCATCACGATGGCGATGATCTGCGGGTGCTCGTTGCGCACCAGGTCGGCCACCGCACGCGGGTCCATCCACTTCAGCGCGTCCAGGCCGGTGGTGTTGCGGCCGAGCAGGATGCGGTCGATCAGGTTGCCGGCCTTCTCGCTGCCCAGCGCCTGCACCAGCATGTTGCGGATGTAGTCGTCCGAGCCAACGCCGAGTGAGGTCTTCGAGCCCAGCTCCTGGCCGAACTGGTCCATCACCCGTTCCACCTGCTCGCGGGTGATGTCGGTCATGGTGGCCATGGCGATGCCGATCTTCTGCACCTCCTTGGGTTCCATGTGGCGCAGCACTTCGGCCGCGTCCAGCTCACCCAGCGAAAGCAGCAGTACGGCGGCGCGCTGCACGCCAGTCAGTGCGGCCTCAGTCATTTGCCACCCAACCCTTGACCACCTGGGCCACGCGCTTGGAGTCGGTCTTCACGGCTTCACGCGCCATCCGCAATCGTTCCTCATATGAATCCACCGGCAGGGCCAGTGCTTCCGGCCCGCCCAGGCTGGCCCGGTCAGCGCCCAGCGCCGGCAGCGGCATGCCATCGTCATCGACCAGCTGCACGTCCGCGGTATGCGGCTCGAGTGCCTGTTCGTCGTTCTTCCTGCTCTGGCCGGTGATCGCGCGCAGCGCCGGACGCAGCACGCCGAACAGCAGCGCCAGCACCACCACCGCGCCAAGCAGCATGCGGCCGGCATCGTGCACCCACGGCAGCTCCCACCACGACGGGCCTTCGACCGGCGTGGTGTCACGCACGAACGGGGCATTCATCACCGACACGGTGTCGCCACGCTCGGCGTTGAAGCCGACGGCCTGCTTGACCAGCGCTTCGACGCGGGTCAGTTCGGCAGCCGACAGCGGCTGCGGGCTCATCTTGCCGTTGGCGCCGGCGCGCGGCACGTTGTCCACCAGCACCGCCACCGAGACGCGCTTGATGCGGCCGGCCGGCTGGCGGGTGTGCTGCAGGGTGCGGTCCAGCTCGTAGTTGCGGGTCGCGTTCTTGCTGCTTTCGGTCGGGGCCTGCGCGGTGGCCGGTGCGGCCTGCTGGCCCGGCGGGCTGTTGCTGGTCGCACCCGGCACGCCCTGCGGGCCCGGCGTGCTGGTGGTGTTCTCGCTCATCTGCTCGCTGCGCAGCTTCTGCGGCTCGCCGTTGTAGAGCTCGCGGGCTTCCTCGGTCACCGAGAAATCCATGTCCACGCTCACTTCCGGGTTGACGCGGCCGGGGCCAGTCATCGGTTCCAGCAGTTCGCGGATGCGCTGGTTGAACGAAGTTTCCTGGCGGCGCACCTGCTCGAACTGGGCCGCGTTGACCGCCGCCTCGCTGTTCGGGTCGGTAATGCTGAGCATGCGCCCGCTCTGGTCGACCACGGTCACCCGTTCCGGCGCGAGGTCCGGAATGCTGGCGGCGACCATGTGCACGATGGCATCGACCTGGCTGCGTTCCAGCTGCTGGCCGCCACGCAGTTCCAGGGTGACCGAGGCGCTGGCCACGTCACGCTGGCGGGTGAACGCGCTGGGCTTGGGAATGGCCAGGTGCACGCGCGAATCGCGCACCGGGCGCAGCGTGTTGATGGTGCGCGACAGCTCGGTTTCCAGCGCGTGCTGGTAGCGCGCGCTTTCCACGAACTGGCTGACACCAAAGCCGGGGTCGCGTTCCATCAGCTCGAAGCCCAGCTTGCCGCTGTCGGTCAGGCCGGAGCCGGCCAGCTTCAGGCGGGCATCATGCAGGTTCTTTTCCGGCACGGTGATGCCACCGGTGGCCGGGTCGAGCGCGAACGGAATCTGCGCGGCGCGCAGCAGGTCGGTCGCTTCAGCGGTCGCCTTCTGGTCCAGGCCGGTGTACAGCGGGACCATGCCCGGCTTCTGTGACCAGAAGAACACGGACAGGCCTGCCGCCACCGCCACTGCGATCATCGCCATCAGGCCCAGCCGACGGGTGATCTGCAGACTCTGCAGGCGGTCGAACCATTGCCCGGCCTTCTCGGCGTTCAGGCTGTCCTTGGAGAGCGTCAGTGCCATGCGTCAACGTTCCTTACAGCGGCATGTTCATCACGTCCTGGTAGGCCTGGACGAGACGGTTGCGGACTTCCACGGTGGCGCGGAAGGCGATCTGGGACTGCTGCGAGGCGACCATCACCTTGGCCAGGTCGGCGCTGGGGTCGCCCATCTCGAAGGCCTTGGCGAGGGCGCCGGATTTCTGTTGCGCATCGTTGACGCCGGCAATCGCACCACGCAGGGTTTCGGTGAAGCTGGCCGGCTGCACCTGCGGCGCATCCAGCACCGTGCCCGGCAGGGCATTGCTGCGCGGCGTTTCGCCCAGCGGGTTGAGCGCCGGCTGTCCCATCTGGGTCTGATAGGAGCGGATCTGCGAAAGGATCGAAGTGACGGAGTGGGACATCTGCAACGGTTCCAGAAACAGGGATGGGGTTGTCTGCTGGAGCCAGTGCAAGTGCCGTGCCGAAACCGGTTTTCGATTCAGTGAAGTGAGGAGGTTGGGTGTGCGTGCGGGGTTGCACCCCGCGCCTCGCGGTAGTGCCGGCCGCTGGCCGGCAACCTCAACGGCAACGGCCGAAGCCGGAGCCGGAGCCGGAGCAACAGCAGAAGCGGGTCTACTGAGGGATGGCGGGGTGGGTCGGGTTCGGGGGGACGCCGTAAATCCGTCCATGGAGGCTCGGTCGCGCCATCCATGGCGCTCACGCCCCCGCAACCGGACCCACCCCGCCTTCGACAGGTGGCCGCGATCTGTTGGAACTTGCTGCTGATGGTGGGTGCCGACCGTTGGTCGGCACGGGGTCGGATCCCGTTGCAACGCAACGGGCTCTGACCCCATTGGCGGCGCCATTTAACCGGCGTCGGTTTTCTGGCCTATGGCTGCAGGGTCCATCGGCCGGAATTCTGGCGCTGGCGCGGTGCGATGGGGCCGTCATGCTGGGTGTAGATGAAGCGGCCCTGGCGGTCGCTCTGGCAGGTCAGCAGCAGGGTGTAGTGGGCGAGGCCGGCCGGATGGGCCTCGGTCATCTGGATTTCCGCGATATGCGGGGCCAGGCGCTGGTAGCGGTAGCTGCCGCCGATGCGGAGGTCGGTGCCGAGGATGTCCAGCACGTACTGGCTGCCAGCAAAGCTGAGCTGCACCATGCGTCCGGCGTTGGGGTTGTCCGGCGCGTACAACGGGTCGCTGAGGTTGGTGAACCGGCGTTGGTCGAGCGTGGCGGGCAGGGTGCAGTTGGCCGCGGTGGCCAGGGCCGGGCAGAGCAGGACGGCGAGCAGGATCAGGTGATGCATGGTGGGACCTCCTTGGGATGTCCCTGCCATGCTCCGCACCGCGATTCCGTTGTCTCTAGGAAAACGTGCAAATGCAATGGGGTCAGATCCCTTTCCGCAGGAAAGGGATCTGACCCCGGGCACCACAAACACCAACGCCCGGGCAAGCCCAGGCGTTCGTGCCCCCTTCATGCGGGTCGCGCGGTTCAGCCGGCCAGCTCGGCCTGCTCGCGCTCGATGCCGTACTTGCGCAGCTTTTCCACCAGGGTGGTGCGGCGCAGGCCAAGCAGCTGGGCGGCGTGGGCGACCACGCCCTGGGTGCGTTCCAGTGCTTCGTTGATCAGGCCCAGTTCGATGTTGGCCATGTGGTTGCGCAGGTCCAGGCCATCGTCGGGCAGTGCCGCCGGGGCGGCTGCGCGATTGACGGCGATGCCGTGCTCCAGCGCCGGCTGGTTGCCGCTGCCGGGCGTGTGGAACGAGAAGCTGCGCAGGTCCAGGCGTTCTTCGCTGGCAACCGGCGCTGCAGGTACCGCTGCGGCCACCGCTGCCAGCGCGGCATCGCCACGATAGCGGGCCGGCAGGTCCTGCACGCGCACCGAGCCGCCCGGATGCAGCACCGCCAGGCGCTCGACCAGGTTGGTCAGCTCGCGCACGTTGCCCGGCCACTCGTAGCCGGCCAGGGCCTGCAGGGCTTCCGGGGTGAAGCGCACTTCGCCACGGCCGGTGCGGGCCAGCTGCGCGGCGATGGTTTCCACCAGTGCCGGCAGATCTTCGCGACGCTCGCGCAGCGCGGGCACGTCGATCGGGAACACGTTGAGGCGGTAGAACAGATCCTCACGGAACTTGCCTTCAGCAATGCGCGTTTCCAGATCGCGGTGGGTCGCGGCCACCACGCGCACGTTGCAGCGGATGGTCTGGTTGCCGCCAACGCGCTCGAAACTGCGTTCCTGCAGCACGCGCAGCAGCTTCACCTGCATCGGCAGGCTCATGTCGCCGATTTCGTCGAGCAGCAGGGTGCCGCCCTCGGCCATTTCAAACCGGCCCTTGCGCGCGGTCAGTGCGCCGGTGAAGGCGCCCTTCTCGTGGCCGAACAGTTCGCTTTCCAGCAGGTCGGCCGGAATGGCGCCACAGTTGATCGCCACGAACGGGCCATCACGGCGCGGCGAGCGCTGGTGGATGGCGCGCGATACCACTTCCTTGCCGGTGCCGGATTCGCCCAGCACCAGCACGGTGGTGTCGAACGCGGCCACCTGCTCGATCATGGTGCGCAGCGCGGTGACCGCCGGGCCGTTGCCGGTCGGCCCCTGGTCCTGCGCGGCGCCGGCCTGGTGCTCGGCATCCAGGCGCTTGAGGCTGGCACGGCGCAGCAGGGCTTCCATCTGCGCGTGGCGCAGCGGCGTTTCCAGTGGCCAGATGTTGGCCTCGTGCAGCCCGTGCTGCTGGGCAAACGCTGCAGCATCACCATCGGCCAGCAGCACCGGCGGCGGCAGGCTGCTGCCGCCCAGCCAGTGGTACAGCGCAGTGCTGGCGGCGCTGTCGTCCAGGCTGCCGACGATCACCGCCATCCAGTCGTTCTGGCGCTGGCGGCCCAGGTCGAAGTCGGCCGCGTCGGACACCCAGCGCGGGTTGAAGTCCATGAATTCCAGCAGGGCAACGGTGCGCTCTGCGCGCACGGCGTCGTTGTCCAGCACCAGGATGCGCGATTCGCTCACGATCGATCCTCCCTGAGGCCTTCCAGGATCGGCATGACTTCCTGGATGTAGGACAGCTTGCTGACAAAGTTGTCGGCGCCGGCGCGCAGCGCGTGTTCGCGGTGCTCGGCGTCGTCGAAGTGGCTGGCGATCACGATGTACGGTGCATCGTCCTGCGACTTGATCAGGCGGGTGGCCTGCAGGCCGCCCATTTCCGGCATCGCCAGATCCATCAGCACCACCTGCGGGCGCAGCGTTTCCGAGCGCTCGATCGCTTCCAGGCCGTTGCCGGCACTGCCGACGATCTGCAGCCAGTCGATCTTGCGGAAATGGCGCATCGCCGCGTTGATGAAGCCCTCGTGGTCATCGACCAGCAGGACCGTGAGCTTGTTCATGTCCAACATCCTTTTCAGCCCACCCGGGCCAGCTGGGGTTGCCTGGCGCTGAGCCGGCGCCGTTCGCGGGCCGGGGCGATATCCAGTTGTTCTCGGTATTTTGCGACGGTTCGGCGGGCAATGTTCACCCCCTGGCGTGACAGCAGGCCGGCAATGGCCTCATCGGCCAGCGGGCGGCCGGCCGGTTCGGCGTCGATCAGGCGGCGGACCATGGCCTTCACCGCCTGGCCGGAGACGCTGGCGCCTTCCAGACGCACGGCGAAGAAGTGCTTCAGTTCGAAGGTGCCGCGCGGGGTCTGCAGGAACTTGCCGGTGGTGATGCGCGAGACGGTGGACTCGTGCATGCCGATCTCCTCGGCCACTTCCTTCAGGGTCAACGGCGCCATGGCCTCTTCGCCACGGACCAGGAAGGCGGCCTGGCGCTCGACGATCACCCGCGCGGTGCGCAGCAGGGTGTCGTAGCGCATCGACAGGCCGCGGCTGAACCAGCGCGCCTCCTGCAGCATTTCGCGCAGTGCCGGGGCGGCGTCGCTGGTCTCGGCCAGGGCCTGTTCGTACTGGCTGTTGATCGACACGCGGCGGCTGGTGGCCGGGTTCAGTGCGACCTTCCACTGCCCGTCGGCGTGCCAGGCGATGACGTCCGGCACCACCACCGCGTTGCGTTCGGGCAGCAGGCTGTCGCCCGGGCGCGGCTGCAGCGAGAGGATCAGGCGCACGGCCTCCCGGACGTCGTCGATCTCGGCATCGTGCAGGCGGGCGAGGGCGGGGTAGTCGTGCGCGGCCAGCGCTTCGAGCGCGCCGTCGAGAATGCGGGCGGCCAGGTGGCGGGCCGGCACGACGCCGTGCAGGCTGCGCAGTTGCGCCTGCAGGCCTTCGCGCAGGTCCTGGGCGGCCATGCCTGCGGGCTCGCCATGCAGCAGCTGCTGGCGGATGGCTTCCACCCCGTCGGCAGCGATGTCGAACTGGGCACTGGCCAGCAGCTGCAGCTGGGCCAGCGGCGCCTGCAGGTAGCCGGCTTCATCGCAGTGGTCCAGCCAGAACGCGGCCACCGCCAGCTGATGGTCGTCCATGTCCAGCGCCAGGCGCTGCAGCACGCGCAGCTGCGGGTCGGTCGACTCGCCAGCGGCGATGCGCGCCATGCGATCGTCGTCGCCATCCTGCCAACTGGCGCCGGCCACGTCCCACATCGACGGCTCGGGCAGTTCGTCAAAGGCGGCGGTGTCGAGGGTGGTGGCACTCGCTTCGGTGGCTTCAGCAGCGGGCGCTTCGGCCTCCTCGATCTCCAGCAGCGGGTTGGAGTCCAGCAGGCGCTGGATTTCCTGCTCCAGGTGCAGGCCATCGAGCTGCAGCAGCCGGATCGACTGCAGCAGTTGCGGGGTGAGGTGGAGTTGCTGGCCCAGCTGGGTCGAGAGTGCAGCCTTCATCGTGGTTCCCCGGCACCGCTCCCCGGCGCCTTGTGGAACGCATCTTGCTTTTGATCCGGCGGGGGCGGAATCGGGGGGTTCCTGATGCATTTCGTGGAACTCCCGACAGGGTGTAGGGGAATTCCCTACACCGACGCGGGAAATTGACGAAATGCGCCGCCAAGTCATTGATTCATCGTGGCGAGGCCGCTGGGCGCGCGGCGGCCGGGGTACGGATTCCTGTCAGGGAATGTCGGGGTGACGGGATGTCGTCGCCGCTGCAGGGTGTCGCAGGGTCAGGTCCTTTTCCACGGGAAAGGGAGCTGACCCCGGGACCGGCGCTTACTCGAGCTCGTGCTGATGGCGCGCGGCCAGCAGCAGCAGGTCATTGGCGCGGCGGCAGCCCAGCGATTCCATCATCCGCGCGCGATGGGTTTCCACCGTCTTGACGCTGATGCCGAGATCGGCGGCGATTTCCTTGTTGCTCTCGCCCTTGCCGATGCGGCGCAGGATCTCGCGCTGGCGCGGTGAGAGCGCGGCGATGCCGGTGGGTTTCTCGCGGCCCAGCATCGGCGCCAGCATCTTGGCCGAGATCTGCGGGCTCAGGAACACCTGGCCGGCGTGCGCGGCGCGCAGTGCCAGTTCCAGTTCCTGCGGTGCGGCGTCCTTCACCACGAACCCGACCGCGCCACGATCCAGTGCATCGCGCACGTGGGCGGCATCGTCGTGCATGGTCATCATCACCACCCGGGTACCGGGGGCACGCAGGCGGATGTCGCTGAGCGCTTCCAGGCCGGTGCGGCCCGGCAGCGAGAGGTCCATCAGCACCACGTCCGGTGCGTGCTGCAGGGACAGCTGCAGTGCCTGTTCGGCGTTGCTGGCCTCGGCCACGAGCTGCACGTCGGCAAACCCCTGCAGCAGCCGCGCCAGGCCGGCGCGGACAAGGGTGTGATCGTCGACGATGAGAACTCGCACAGGCACGCAGCAGATCCGTGTAGGGGCATCCACCTTAACTTAGCTGAACGGGCGCGCCAAGGGTCGGCCGTATAGCGCCAAGGGGGCGGGTTTCAGCGTGCGCGGCGTGCCTCGGCCACCTGGCGGCGGTGCAGGCGGAACAGGTGCCGCTCCATCGCCATCTCCAGGCCATCGCCCAAACGCTGGAAGCGCAGCCACAGGAAGTGCCCGCCGCTACCGTCGGCGGCTTCTGCGACGACCTCCACCGGCAGGTCGATGTGGTCGGGCAGCCAGTCGCTGGGCTGCAGGCGCACCACGCCGGCCTGGCCGGGGCTTGCGCCACTGCGCGGGCCCAGCTGCAGGCGGATGCCACGGCGCGACCAGCGCACCGGGCGCAGGGTCAGCTCCTGGCCCTGCTGGCGCACCAGCCGGCCGAGCAGCACCATCGCCAGGTCCAGCTTGGCTTCCAAGCGCTGCAGCTGCAGGCTGGCTTCGTTGCGTTCGTCGTGCTCGTCGCCGCGGCTGTCCTCGACCAGTGCCAGGCTGCGCAGCAGGCCTTCGGCGCTGCTGGTGCGGCCGGCCGCGCTGCCCGCCTGGAACTCGGCCGGCAGGGCCAGTTCGCAGCTGAGCGTCTCGTCGAACAGCTCGCTTTCGGCCGGGTGATGCAGCGAGGTGGTCGGCAGCGAGGTCATGCCAGCGATTCTGCCTGCAGATAGGCATGCGCCGCGCGAAGGGAGCGCTGGCCGTCGTTCATCAGTGCGGCCACGGCATCACGGCGCTGGCGCAGCAGGCCGAGCAGACTCTGCTGGCGCTCGAACAGGGCGCTCAGCGGCGCGTGGTCCGCAGCGGTCAGCGGCTGGCTGAGCAGGGCGTGCAGGGTGCTGTCGTGGCCGTCGAGCAGGCTGTCTGCCTGGTCGAGGGATTCTTCGCCCAAGGCTCTCTCGAAGGCATCCAGCTGCGCATGCAGTTCCTGCAGGCTCATGGCGCCACCGCGGCCGGGCGGCGCTGTTCGTGCGGGATCGCATTCCAGGCGCTGTCGATCTCGCCCAGCAGCTGCAGCGATTCATCCAGCGCGGCACGGTCGTTGTGCAGGTTGGCCTCGGTCAGGCGCTGCAGCACGTAGTCGTACAGCGCCGACAGATTTCCGGCGATCTCGCCACCGGCCTCATGGTCCAGCGAGCCGTTGAGGTGGCCGACGATTGCGCAGACTTCGCCGATCGCCTTGCCCTTGCCGGCCTGGTCACCGCGTTCAAGGCTGGCCAGGGCGCGGCGCACGCGCTCCAGCGCGCCGGCCAGCAGCATCGCCACCAGCTTGTGTGGATCGGCATCGGCGACCGCACTGGTCACCCCCACCTGGCGGTACTGCTCGGCATATTGACGGCTGGAACCGTACATTCGTGATTCTCCTTGCGCGGGGTGCCGTCGGGTGATCGCGGGGACCGGTGCCGACGGCGCGGCGATGATTGCTGTTGCGTCCGTTATCGGTGCATTGCGCGGCAAACTTGAGTGCCGTGCATGTTCCGTCAGCGGTTCAACTGGGCCAGCTGCTGCTGCAGCGCGGTGTTGCTCTGCTGCAGCTTGCCCATCAGGCTGTCCAGCGCCAGGAACTGCTTCTTGTAGCGTTCTTCCACGCTCTTCATGCGCGTGTCGAGGTCCTTGCGGCGCTTGTCGATGTTGTCCAGCGTGGTGTTCAGGCCCTTGGTGCGGGCAACGAAGGCGCCTTCCTTGCCGACCGTGGTGCTGACATAGCCGTCGACCAGCGTGTACAGCTTGCCGGCACCGCCGGTATCACCGGTGATCGCCTGGCGCATCTTCTCCGGCTGGCTGGCCAGTGCGGCGGCGAACTTGGTGGTGTCCAGGATCAGCGTGCCGTCGGCATTGGGATAGCCACGGGTATCCAGGCCGATCGCCTTGGCATCGAGCTTGTCACCGGCCAGGTCCTTGAGCACGCTCGACATCACCGAGCGCAGCTGGCTGGTGGCGCCGCGCATCTGCGCATCGCCGGTCAGCGTGGAGGCTTCCTTGGTCTTGGCGTCGTACTTGGTTTCGGTGTTGATCGCCGCCAGTGCAGCGTTGTAGGCGGTGACGAACTCCTGCATCACCTTGGTGGCTGCCGCAGTGTCCGTGCTGATGGTCACCGTGCTGGTGCCCGGCATCTTCAGGTTCAGGGTCAGGCCCGGAACCGCATCGGCCACGGTGTTGCTGGCGCTGACGACCTTCACACCATCGATGGTCAGCTCGGCGTCGGCGGCGGCGGTGTTCTGCTTGAGGCTGTTGACCAGGCCGCCCAGTTTGGCGTCGCTGCCGGCGTATTCGAGCTTGATCGCGTTGGCGGCACCGGTCTTCTCCTGGGCGATCGACAGGTACTGGTTGTCGCCGGAGCTGATCAGGGTGGCCTGCACGCCTTCCTTGCGGCCGGCCGCATCGATCTTGTTGCGGATGGTGGTCAGCGTGTCGCCGTCCTCCACCTCCACGTTCATGGTCTTGGCCTTGTCGCCCACGCCAACGGTCAGCGTCAAGGTTCCGGCAGCAAACGTGTCGGTCTTGGGTACCGAGGTATCGGCGATCAGTTTGTGCGCTGTCGCCAGCGAGGTGACATTGACCACGTGCGTGCCGTTGGAGGCCGCAGCCTTGGTGGTGCCAACGTCATACAGCGCGACCGACGCCGTCAGGATCTCGTCGGTGCCCTTGTCGCCGCCCTTGCTGGCGGTCACCGTGCGCGTGTCGAACGCCGTGGTGGCCTTCAGTGCGGTCAGCGCCGTCTTCAGCTTGTCGAAGGCAGAGGTGATGGTGCCGATCGACGACAACTGCATCTTGGCCTTGGACTGCTGCAGGTTCAGCGCATTGTCGGCGGGCTTGCGGTCAGCTGCGACCAGCTGGTTGACGATGCTGGAAATATCCAGTCCCGAGCCAATGCCACCGTATCCAAAGTCTGCCACGTCGTTTCTCCTGGTATCCGGGCCCGGCCGTCGTGCGGTGGCCCGTCGTCAACGAAAATAGCGGCCTGCGCCGCTGGGTCTTGAGGACTTCGTCGATGCACGTGCCGTGCCAATCGCCTGGCGCGGGTTCTGGCACGCGGGTTGCAGGAGGGCTGGGGCAGGGTGCGGGTAGGATCACCGCGGGCTGCCGGGAGTCTGCAAAAAGCCCTCCCCCAATGCAGGGGAGGGATCAGGCTACTGACAATCGGGGGGAGACGAAGCCGCCCGGTACGTACAGTCAAAGGTACAGCGCTGAAAGAGAGGTCCGCAGGAGCGGGCGATGCCAAGCCGGTTCGGGAGTGATCCCGGGCCGGGCATGGCCCGCGCCTTCGTGCATCGTGGCTTCCCGGTTGCCGCTACCGTCGGTTCGACCCGACGGTAGCGGCGCCTTCTTGCCGTGGATCAGCGCAGCAGGCTGAGCACGCCCTGCGGCACCTGGTTGGCCTGGGCCAGCATGGCCGTACCGGCCTGCTGCAGGATCTGGGTGCGGGTCAGTTCGGCGGTTTCCTTGGCGAAGTCGGTGTCCTTGATGCGGCTGCGCGACGCCGACAGGTTTTCCGACGAGGTCTGCAGGTTGGCCACGACCGAGGTGAAGCGGTTCTGGATCGCACCGAGGTCGGCGCGGGTGCTGTTGATCGCACCCAGGGCCTTGTCGACCACTTCCAGCGCCTGCTGGGCGCCGAGCACGGTGCTCACGTCCAGCTTCTGCACGTTGGCCGAGGTATCGGTGCCGGCAGTGTAGGCGCCCGCAGCTGCCGCGGTGCCCCAGGTCTTGGCGGTCGCGTCGTAGTCGCTGCGCATCAGGGCGATATCGGCGGCGGCGACAGCCTTGCCTTCCTTCACCGAGCTCAGCTTCAGGGTGCCGTCGGCATTGGCTTCGGCGTAGATGCCGGCCTCGCCGATCTTGGCGTTGATGGCGGTGGCGACGGCCTTGGAGGCATCGGCCGTGGTGGCGCCGGCCTTCACTTCAACCGTGCCGATGTCCACGCCCATCACGGTGCCGGAGAAACGGGCGCCGTCGGTGCTGGCAGCCAGGGCAGCGGTCGCGCCGGTGGCGAAGGTCGAGGTGCCCAGCGAGCCCGCCTTGGCATCGATGGTCTTGTCGATGGCGATGGCCTGGCCGGCATTGGCGCCGACCTGGAACAGCTGGCTGGAGAAGGTGCCGTCCAGCAGCTTGGTGCCGTTGAAGTCCGACTGCTTGGCGACGCGGTCGATTTCCGAGACCAGCTGGGTCACTTCGGCCTGCAGCGCCTTGCGGTCGCTGGCCGAGTTGGTGGCGTTGGAGGCCTGCACCGACAGCTCGCGGACGCGCTGCAGGTTGTTGCCGATTTCGGTCAGCGAACCTTCGGCGACCTGGGCCAGCGAGATGCCGTCGTTGGCATTGCGGATGGCGACGTCGGTACCGCGGATCTGGGTGCCGAAGCGCTCGGAGATCGCCAGGCCGGCGGCGTCGTCCTTGGCGCTGTTGATGCGCGAACCGGAGGACAGGCGCTGGATGGTGGTAGCCAGCGAGCTGCCGCTGGTGCTCAGGTTGCGCTGAGCATTCAGGGACATCGTATTGGTGTTGATGACTTGTGCCATGGTGCTTTTCCTTTGGCGAAGGTGGAACGTGTTTCAGGATCCGGGCGCCGCGTCATGCGGCGCCCGGAGGTCGATCAGCGAGCGGATCAGCGCAGCAGGCTGAGCACGCCCTGCGGCACCTGGTTGGCCTGGGCCAGCATGGCCGTACCGGCCTGCTGCAGGATCTGGGTGCGGGTCAGTTCGGCGGTTTCCTTGGCGAAGTCGGTGTCCTTGATGCGGCTGCGGGACGCCGACAGGTTTTCCGACGAGGTCTGCAGGTTGGCCACGACCGAGGTGAAGCGGTTCTGGATCGCACCGAGGTCGGCGCGGGTGCTGTTGATCGCACCCAGGGCCTTGTCGACGATTTCCATCGCCTGCTGGGCACCCTTCACGGTGCTGACGTCCAGGTCGCTGGCGTACTTGGCGGCCGGCGCGGCCGTCGAGGCGGTGAAGGTGGGCGCGGTAGCGCCGGTCCAGGTGCCCGGGGTCGCGGTGATGGCCTTGAACGAGCCATCGGCGTTGACGCTGTCCTTGACCGAGGTCAGGGTCACGCCAGCGGTGCCGTTCACTTCCGCGAACACGCCGGTCTCGCCGATCTTGGCGTTGATCGCGGTCACCAGTGCTTCACGCGAGGCCTTGCCGGTGGCAGCGGCGTCGGCGCCCTGCTTGACCGAGACATCGGCAATGGCAACGCCATTGATCTGCAGGCCGCTGGTGCTGAAATCAGCGTTGGTGCCCGGGTCGGCCAGGGCCAGCGCGTTGGTGTCGAACTTGGCGCCGCCCAGGGCGTTGGCCTTGGCATCGATGGTCTTGTCGATGGCGATGGCCTGGCCGGCGTTGGCACCGACCTGGAACAGCTGGCTGGAGAACGAACCGTCCAGCAGCTTGGTGCCGTTGAAGTCCGACTGCTTGGCGACGCGGTCGATTTCCGAGACCAGCTGGGTCACTTCGGCCTGCAGCGCCTTGCGGTCGCTGGCCGAGTTGGTGGCGTTGGAGGCCTGCACCGACAGCTCGCGGACGCGCTGCAGGTTGTTGCCGATTTCGGTCAGCGAACCTTCGGCGACCTGGGCCAGCGAGATACCGTCGTTGGCATTGCGGATGGCGACGTCGGTACCGCGGATCTGCGTGCCGAAGCGCTCGGAGATCGCCAGGCCGGCGGCGTCGTCCTTGGCGCTGTTGATGCGCGAACCGGAGGACAGGCGCTGGATGGTGGTAGCCAGCGAGCTGCCGCTGGTGCTCAGGTTACGCTGAGCATTCAACGACATCGTATTGGTGTTGATGACTTGTGCCATGAGGAGAGGTCCTTGAGCGGTTGCACGTGAGTTGGGTTAGACGCCCCCGACGTGCCCCGGGGGCGGCTCATGTCAGCGCTGCAACAGGCTGAGCACGTTCTGCGGTACCTGGTTGGCCTGGGCCAGCATGGCCGTACCGGCCTGCTGCAGGATCTGGGTGCGGGTCAGTTCGGCGGTTTCCTTGGCGAAGTCGGTATCGCGGATGCGGCTGCGCGACGCGGACAGGTTCTCCGAGGAGGTCTGCAGGTTGGCCACCACCGAGGTGAAGCGGTTCTGGATCGCGCCGAGGTCGGCGCGGACGCTGTTGACCGATTCCAGGGCCTTGTCGACGATCGACATCGCCTTCTGTGCGCCTTCGGCGGTAGTGACGTTCAGGTCCTTGACGAAGCTGGCCGCTGCACCGGTCAGGGTGCCGCCGTTGGTGCTGGTCTCGGTCAGGCCCAGGCCGGCGAGGGTCGCGGCGGTGGCGCCGGCCGGCGGAGTCGCCGCGCTGACACCCAGCGCGAAGGTCTGGCCATCCTTGACCGAGGCCAGGCTGACGACGCCGGCATTGACCGAGGCAACCACGCCGGTTTCGCCCAGCTTGTTGTTGATCGCCGCGGCGGTGGCCGAGGTGATCGATTCGCCGGCCTTCACCGTGAAGTCGCTGATGGTGACCGTGGTGGCGGTGCCGCCCGGCGGGGTGACCGAGACCTGCAGGCCGGAGTAGGTGGTGTCGGCCGTCGCCTTGTCCACCGCCAGTGCGGTGCCGGTATAACCGTTGGCGAAGGTGGCCGCGCCCAGCGAATCGGCCTTGGCGTTGACCACGCTGTTGATGGCGATGGCCTGTCCGGCGTTGGCACCCACCTGGAACAGCTGGCTGGTGAAGCTGCCGTCCAGCAGCTTGGTGCCGTTGAAGTCGGCCTGCTTGGCGACGCGGTCGATCTCGCTGACCAGCTGGGTCACTTCAGCCTGCAGGGCCTTGCGGTCGCTGGCCGAGTTGGTGGCATTGGAGGCCTGCACACCCAGTTCGCGGATGCGCTGCAGGTTGTTGCCGACTTCGTTCAGCGAACCCTCGGCGACCTGGGCCAGCGAGATGCCGTCGTTGGCATTGCGGATGGCCACGTCCAGACCGCGGATCTGGGTGGTGAAGCGCTCGCTGATGGCCAGGCCGGCCGCGTCGTCCTTCGCGCTGTTGATGCGCAGGCCGGACGAGAGGCGCTGGATGGTGGTGGCGAGCGAGCTGCCGCTGGTGCTCAGGTTGCGCTGAGCGTTGAGCGACATCGTATTGGTGTTGATTACCTGTGCCATGGGGTCGTCTCCTCTTATATGGAACCCGTTGGTGAATGAAACGAAGCGCCGCCTGTTTTTTTGTGTGGCTGTGTGCTTCGCCGTTGCCAAATGAATAACGGCGCTTTGTCAACAACCTTTAGCCGTGAATTCCGTTGAAGCCAGAATTCGTTGCCTGAAGCTGTTTTCCCGGGGTTTTCAGCCCTGTTGCCAGGGTGGAAGCGGCCCCGGGAGGGGCGGTCGGGCAGGGCCTGACCAGCGCTGATGAAGGTATCGGCGGGGTCGGGCCGGGCTTGATGGAGAATCACGGAAGATCGGCCAGCGACGGCCAGGTGGCCGCGCAGCGGCGGGCAGGCGCGCAAACGAAAAAGGCCGCGATGCAGGGCATCGCGGCCTTTCGGGACTGACTCGGGCGGCGCGTCAGCGCAGCTTGTTGAACAGCGACATCGACTGCATCTGCGAGAAGATCGTCTGCGCCGCCTGCAGCGCGGTGCTCTGCAGCTGGTACTGGCTCAGCGCATCGGCGTAATCCAGGTCGCGCATCTGCGACAGCGTGGTCTTCAGGGTCACGCCATTGGCCTCGCGCATGTCGGCGGCATTGTCCAGCGCCTTCAACTGCGCACCGCCTGCGGCACGCGAATCGATCATCCGCTCGGAAGCGCGCGCCACGTCGCGCAGTGCGCTCTGCAGCTGGTTCTGCTGCGCAGTCATCTGCGCGGTGGTACCGGTGTCGGCACCCAGCGCCGCCACCAGGTTGTCCATGGTGGAGAAGATGTCGCGGCTGCTGGCGGCCTGTACGCTGAAGCTGTCACCCGCCGCCGGTGCGCCGGTGATGCGCAGGCGCACACCGTTCACTTCCAGATCGTCGCCGGCCTTGTAGGTGCCGGTTCCGGTCACGTTGCCCGCACCATCCACCACCTCGTACTGGTTGCCAGTGGTGAAGCGCACGCTGAAGCCCTGGCCGTTCCAGCTGTCGCTGCCGTCGCGGGTGATGTTGGTCAGCACGCCGTTGCCGGTGTTGCCGGCCGCGGCGCTGCCGTCGACGAAGCCATCGCCGGTGGGAATGCGCATGAAGATCTCGCTGCCGGGCAGCGCGTCCTTCACGTAGGTATCCGGACCGACTTCAACCTGGCGCTGGGTCTGGTCGCCACGGTAGACCACTTTGCCGTTGATCTTGGCAAACGGCGGGTCGCCGTCGTTGGTGCCACCGAACACGTAGCGGCCGGTGCCATCATCGGCGTTGGCCAGCGACAGCAGGCCGTCGCGGATCTGGTTGACCTCGGTGATCAGCGTCTTCTTGTCCGCCGCGCTCAGCGCCGGATTGCTGGCCTGGATGGTCAGATCGTTGACGCGTGCCATCAGGTCGTTGACCTGTGCCAGGGTGTTTTCCTGCACGCCCAGGCGGTTCTGCACGTTGCCGGCATTGAGCTTCATGCGGTCCAGTGCAGCCAGGCTGCGGTCAAGGCCGACCGCAGTGCCGGCGGCAACCGGATCGTCCTTGGCGCTGACGATCTTGCTGCCGGTGGCAATCTGCTGCTCCAGATGGCTGAGCTTGGCCTGCTTGGCCATCATCAGCGACACCGACTGGTTGAACATCATGCTGGTGGAGATGCGGCTGCTCATCGGCGGACGGCTCCCAGGATGGTCTGGAACATGCTGTCGGCGGTCGAGATCAGCTGCGAGGCTGCCTGGTAGGCCTGCTGCAGGCGCAGCATGTCCGCCGCTTCCTCGTCCAGGTTCACGCCGGAGACTTCGTCGCGGGCTTCCTGCGCCTTGTCATTGATCACCAGCTGCGCGTCGAGCGAGTACTCGGCCGAGCGGGCGGCGGCGCCGACCTGGGTGGTCAGGCCACCCAGCGCGCCGTTCAGTGTCACCGTTCCGGCGTTGAACGCCTTCGCGCTTTCCACCTTGGCCAGCTTCGACGCGTTGCTGTTGTCCGACGAACCGGCCGGGGTCGGGGTGATGTTGAAGGTATCGCCCACCTTCGGTGCACCGTCCAGCACGAAGCTCCAGCCGTTGGCGCTGATGGTCTGGCCGGGCGTGTAGGTCTGCGGCGGCCCACCGTCGATGGTGTAGGTGGTGGCCGAGGTGAACACGATCGCCGACGGATTGCGCAGGTTGGCGTTGGTCGAATCGGTGACGGTGACACCGCTCAGCTTGCCGGTACCGGTGTTGGCGGTGGCGGCCGCGCCCTTCACCGCTGCAGCGGCGGCGATGCGCGACGGATCGGTGATTGCCACTTCCATGCTGCCGGCCACGCCCGCGGTCGGCTGCAGCAGGAAGCGGTCATTTGCAGCCGGCGTACCGCCGACGACCAGCTTGACGCCGTTGATCACCAGCGGATCGGCGGCGGTGCCGGTGCCGGTCAGCGGGATGCTGGCGCCGGTGTCGGCGCGGCTGGCCTTCCAGTTGGTGCCATCGAACTGCAGCACCACGTTCTGCGCGTCCAGCTTGCCCAGGTCGCCGTAGGTTGCGCTGAGGCTGGCGGTGCCGGTATTGCTGTTGTTGCCGGTGACGCGCGGGTTGCCGATGGTGAAGAAGTCCCCGCCCAGCTGGCCATACAGGTCCACACCCTGGTGGTGCGCCTGGTTGAAGCTCTCGGCCAGGCCCACCGCCAGCTTGCCCAGTTCAGCCTGGGCAGGGGTCAGCACGGTGTCGCGGAATTCCAGCAGGCCACCGATCTGGCCGCCGACCGCCTTCGGGTCGAGGCGGATGGTGTTGCCCTGGGTCTCCAGCGCCAACTGCAGGCGCTCGGGCTGGTACGGGCCGGCCACGGTGGTGACCTTGGTCGCCGTGGTACCCACCACCAGCGCGTTGCCGCCGGCGGTGTAGACATTCATGATGCCGCCGTCCTGGATCACCGCCGTGCCACCGGTGTAGCCGATCAGCTGGGTGATCAGCTGGTCGCGGCGGTCGAGCAGATCGGGTGCGGCAGAGGCGATGTTGGTGCCGATGGCGCCGTTGATCTGCGCGATTTCCTGCGCCAGGCGGTTGACCTCGGTGGCACCGGCCAGCAGGCCGTTGTTGACCTCGCTGTTGAGGTTGTTCAAGTGCGTGTTGAGCTGCACGAAGCGGTTGGCCAAGGCCTTGCCGCCGTCGAGCATGTTCTGGCGGTCGGCGGTGCCGGCCGCGTTGGACGACAGGCCACTGACCGAATCGAAGAAGTTCGACCAGACGCCGGCCACATTGGTGGCCGCATCGGAGAACAGCGCGTTGACCCGGTCGGCCATGCCCGAAAGCTGTTTCAGGCGCGCCAGTTCACCGCTGCTGTCGAGCAGGCGCGAGATCGCCAGCTGGTCGGCCGTGCGGCGGATGTCAGTGATCCGGGTGCCGTTGCCGACCGTGCCATAGCCGTAGTTCTGCGGGTCGGCGGTAGCGAAATTGACCTTCTGCCGGCTGTAGCCGGGCGTATTGAGGTTGGCCACGTTGTGGCTGGTGGTCGCCAACGCACGCTGGAAGGCGAGCAGGGCACCGGTACCGGTGGAAAGTACGCTGGACATGGGGTTCCTCAACGACGGGTGATACCCAGCGCCGCGGTCGCGGTGCTGGCGAAGGTCTGGCCAAGGCGCGCGCCGGCGTCGGTCACGGCCGCTACGGCACGCTCGATGGTCGGGCCGCCGGCGATCGCGGCGATCTTGGCCGCATAGCGCGGGTCGGTGGCATAGCCGGCGCGCTGCAGGCCACGGGCGAAGCCCTGCACGTCGGTGCCGGCCTGCAGGGCCTGCTGGTAGCGCGGGCTGGTCTTCAGCAGGCGCACGTAGTCGGCGAAGCTTTCGGCCGGCGAGCTGTAGGCGCGGAAGCTGGCGGTTTCGTTGCGGCGTACGCCATCCACGTATTCGTGGGTGCCGGCTTCAACGCGCTGGCCGCTCCAGCCGGTGGCCTTGATGCCGAACAGATTGTGCGAGGTACTGCCGTCGGACTGGCGGATGTGGCGCTTGCCCCAGCCGGTTTCCAACGCGGCCTGGGCGACCAGCGCACGGGCATCCACGCCCAGTTCCCTGGCCGCGCTCTGCGCGTGCTGCCAGATGCTGGCGACGAAACCTTCCGGCGTGTGCGGCCCCAGCTGAGCGACGGCGGTGCGGGTAGCCATCGCATCGGCCTGGCTCATGGCCGTACCGCGGTTGCTGGCCGTCGCCGACCACTGGTCGTTGTTGGTGGACCAGTCCTCGCCCTGCAGGTTGCCGATGTACGGATCCTCGGTGCCCAGCGAGCGGTGCAGGCTGCTGCTTTCGCGACCGGCGATCAGGTCCAGTGCCTGTTCCATCGGTGCCAGCGCGGCCTGCGCGCCGTGCTGTGCGCCGGCCGCCATCTGCTGCAGCATGCGCACGGCCTGGCTGCCATCTTCCAACGGCAGCGACGGTGCCGGCTTGTCCGGCGCGTTGAGCTGGTAGGCGCGGCTGGCCTTGGCCGGATCCACGCGGGTATCCAGCGCGGGGCCGTCGGCGGCCTGGCCGGACAGCTGGCGGCTGATCATGCCGGACAGGCCCAGCCCCTTGCCGCGGGTCATCGCCTCGGCGATCTTCTGGTCGTACATGTCGCGGAACATCTTGTTCTCGCCGGGAAACAGCGAGTCGCCGAAACTGGCATCACGCATGCTCTTGACCAGCATCTGTGCGAACTGGCCTTCCAGCTGGCGTGCGACCTTGTCGATCTTCGCCGGGTCGTTCTGCTGCGCCGGGTGCAGGTCGAATGCGGGATTGATGCGCATGTCAGATCACCTCGAGCTCGGCACTCAATGCGCCGGCCTGCTTCAGGGCTTCCAGGATCGCGATCAGGTCGCCCGGCGCCGCGCCCACGGCGTTCACCGCGTGCACGATCTCGTCCAGGGTGGTGCCGCCGCTGAACTTGAACATGCGGCTGCCGTCGTTGGTGGCGGTGATGGTCGATTGTGGGCTGGCCACGGTACGGCCACCGGACAGGGCATTGGGTTGGCTGACGTTGGTGTTCTCCTGGATCGTCACCGTCAGCGAACCATGCGAGATCGCGGCAGGGCCGACCCGCACCTGCTGGCCGATGACCACGGTGCCGGTGCGGGAATTGACCACGACCTTGGCCGGGGCGCTGCCCGGGGTCAGCTCCAGGTTCTCGATGCGGGCCAGCAGGCCGATGCGTGCGCCCGGATCGGTCGGCGCAGTCACGGCCACGGTCACGCCGTCGACCGCACGCGCGGCGCCTTCGCCGAACGCGTTGTTGAGTGCGGCGACCATGCGCGAAACGGTGGTGAAATCGTTGTTGTGCAGGTTCAGCGTGATGTCGCCGCCATTGGCCAGCGGGTCGGGCAGGGCACGCTCGACCGTGGCGCCATTGGGAATGCGGCCCACGCTCGGTACGTTCACCGAAACCCGCGAACCATCCTTGCCCTGCGCACCAAAGCCGCCGACGATCAGGTTGCCCTGCGCGATCGCATAGATCTGGCCATCGGCGCCGCGCAGCGGGGCCATCAGCAGCGAGCCGCCGCGCAGCGAGACGGCGTTGCCGATCGACGACACGGTGATGTCGATCGGCTGGCCCGGCTTGGCGAACGGCGGCAGCTCGGCATGGATCGCGACGGCCGCAACATTCTTCAGCTGCGGATTGACGTTGGCCGGTACGTTCACGCCCAGCTCGCCGAGCAGGTTCTTCAGGCTCTGCACGGTGAAGGGCGCCTGGCTGGTGCGGTCGCCGCTGCCATCCAGGCCGACCACCAGGCCGTAGCCCACCAGGGCGTTACCACGCACGCCGCCGACCTGGGCCAGGTCCTTGATGCGCTCGGCGCTGGCCGGGGCTGCCACGACCAGCAGCATCAGCGCGACGAACGACGCCACGCGGCGCTGCCAGGAAGAAGAGGGGAGGAGTTTCATGGCCATACTCAGAACGGCGTCAGGCCGGAATTGAAGAAGCGGCTCAGCCAGCCCATCGCGTTGGACTGCGCGACCGGGCCGCGGCCGCCGTAGACGATGCGGGCTTCGGCCACGCGGCTGGAAGGAATGGTGTTGTCCTGGTTGATGTCGCCCGGGCGCACGATGCCCTGCACCTGCACCAGTTCATCACCCTGGTTCAGTCGCAGGTTCTTCTGCCCCTGTACCACCAGGTTGCCATTGGGCAGGCGCTGGATCACCGTGACGGTGACACTGCCCTGCAGGCGGTTGCTCTGCGCGCTGTTGCCCTTGCCGGTGAAGTCACGCGCGCCCTTGGCCGTCGCACTGAGGATGTCCTTGCCGCCCAGGGTGACCGGCGCACCGAGGATGGACGGCGTGCCCAGGCTCAGGTTGGATTCCTTGTTGGTGGCCGTGTTGGCGCTGGTCTGCGCGGTGGTGTTTTCCAGCAGGGTGATGGTCAGCAGGTCGCCGACATCGCGTGCGCGGCGGTCCGAGTACAGCTGCAGGGTCGGGCCGGCAGCGTAGATCGCACCGGCGGTCGGCGCGGCCTGCGGCGGCATGATCGGCTGGATCGGTGCCATCGCCGCGTAGGGGCGCACGTCGCCGGCGATCACGCAGCCACCGAGCAGGGCGACCACGGCGCAGGCGAGGGCAGTGCGGGTGAATCTGGAAATGGGCGACATGGCGGTTTCCCGGTTGGGCCGGTCAGAGCTTGTTGTTGAGATAGCCGAGCATCGAGTCGGTGGTGGAGATCGCCTTGGCGTTCATTTCGTAGGCGCGCTGGGTTTCGATCATCGACACCAGCTCTTCGACCACATTGACGTTGCTGCCTTCCAGCGCGCCCTGCACCACGGTGCCGAGGCCGTTGAGCCCGGGATTGCCGTTCTGTGCCGGACCGGAAGCGGTGGTTTCCAGGAACAGGTTCTCGCCGCGTGCCTGCAGGCCGGCCGGATTGACGAAGTCGGTCAGGGTCAGCGCACCCACTTCCACTGACGCCGCGCCGTCGGCCATCTTCACGCTGATGGTGCCGTCGGTACCGATGGTCACCGACTGTGCGCCCTCGGGAATCTGGATGCCCGGCTGCACCGGGTAGCCGCTGTTGGTGACCAGCTCGCTGTCCTGGTTGATCTTGAACGAGCCATCACGGGTGTAGGCCGAGCTGCCGTCGGGCATCTGCACTTCGAAGAAGCCGCGGCCGTTGACCATCACGTCCAGCGCACGGCCGGTCTGCTGCTGGCCACCCTGCTCGAAATTCTTGGCGGTGGCGACCACGCGTACGCCGGTACCCAGCTGCAGGCCGGTCGGCAGCTGGGTCTGCGCCGACGAAGAGCCGCCGGGCTGGCGCACCTGCTGGTACAGCAGGTCCTCGAAGCTGGCACGGTCCTGCTTGAAGCCGGTGGTGTTGGTGTTGGCGAGGTTGTTGGAAACCACCGACATGCGCATCTGCTGCGCATCCAGTCCGGTTTTCGCGATCCACAATGCCTGGTTCATCTTCGGTGTCCTGTCTGGGTAAAGCCGGCCGCGCGATGCGGCCCCTGGTAACGGGTGTGCAAGCGGTGTGCCAGCGCCGCGCCCGGGCGGCGCCGGAATTCCGTCAGCTGCCCAGGCGCAGCAGGCTGTTGGCACTGCGCGCGTTGTCGTCGCCGTGCTTGATCACCTGCACCTGCATTTCGTACTGGCGCTGCAGCTGGATCATCTGCACCAGTGCACCGGCGGCATCGACGTTGCTGCCTTCCAGCTGGCCGCTGTGCACGGCCGTGCCCTGTGCCGGTGCGAACGGCTGCAGTGGGTCGGTGTTGCGGAACAGGCCATCCAGGCCACGCTCGAGGCGCTCGTCCGGCGCCTGTACCACCTTGATCCGGCCGATCTGCGCCATGGTCTGCGGGCCTTCGCCCTGCGGGATGATCGAGAGCGTGCCGTCGGCACCGATTTCCATCGCCTGGTAGGGCGGAATGGCGATCGGGTTGTTGTTGTCATCCAGTACCGGACGGCCGCTGGAGGTCACCAGCTGGCCGTTCGGGGTGACCGACAATGCAGCGCCGCGCGTGTACGCCTCACTGCCGTCGCTGGACTGCACGGCCAGCCAGGTGCCGGTCTGCAGGGACAGATCCAGCGGCTTGCCGGTGATGTGCTGCGAGCCGGGCGTACGGTTGAAGCCGGCGTCGACGTGCAGCGCATCCACCCGCGAGGCAAAGCCCGGGCCCTTGATCGGGAACGCTTCGGTGTTGGCCAGCGCTTCCTTGAAGCCAGGGGTGTCCGAGTTGGCGAGGTTGTGGCTGAGCGTTCCCTGCGCCTGCAGGGAGGCGCGGGCACCGGTCATCGCCACGTAAAGAGCTTTATCCATGCGGGGAGTTCCGTGACAGGGTCAGCAGCTCATCAACGGATGTTGATGACGGTCTGGGTGATCTGGTCCTGCGTGGTGATCATCTGCGCGTTGGCCTGGAAGTTGCGCTGCGCGGTGATCATGTTGACCAGTTGCTCGGTGAGATCGACGGTGGATGCTTCCAGCGAGCCGGCCTGGATCTTGCCGAGGTTGGAGGTGTCCGGCATGCCGGTGCGCGGCGTGCCCGATTCGAAGGTCTCCACCCACAGGTTGTTGCCCTTCGATTCCAGGCCCTGCGTGTTGTTGAAGGTGGTCAGGGCGACCTGGCCCAGCGGCTTGTCGTCGCCGTTGGAATAGCGGGCGTAGACCACGCCGGATTCGGACACGGTCACTTCGTTGAGCTTGCCGGCGGCATAGCCGTCCTGCTGGGTATTGCGCAGGGCGAACTTCTCGCCGTACTGGGTGGAGCCGCTGATGTCCAGCGTCATGTTCAACTGGCCGGCACCGGTGGTCGGGGTGAAGGTGCCGAGGCTGACCTTGCCGTTGGCAGGTGCGACCAGCTTGCCGCTGTTGTCGAAGGTGACCGGGGTCGGTGCGCCGGCCGGCTGGCCATCGACGTAATTGCGCACGGTCCATTCGTTGGGGTTGGCGCCCTTGACGAAGTACGAGACCTGGATGTGGCTCACGCCCAGCGAGTCGTACACGGTGATGCCACCGCTGGAGTGGTTGTAGCTGTTCGAATCGGCCGGGTCGAAGGTCGCCACCGTCGGTTGCTTGGCGTTGGCCGGCAGGGTGAAGCCAACCTTCACTTCGCTGGTCTGCTTCGGCGGGCTGTCGGTGGTCAGCAGCTGCAGGTCGACCAGGCGGCCTGCATCGAAGTTGGTGCCATCGGCATTCGGCGCGAACACCTGCAGGCGCGCACCCTGCGGGTTGACCACGTAGCCGGCCGAGTCGGTCTGGAAGTTGCCGGCACGCGAGTACACGCGCGAACCATTCATGTTCATGGTGAAGAAGCCTTCACCGGAAATGGCCATGTCCAGGCTGCGCCCGGTCTGCTCGTTGTGGCCCTGGATGAACTGCTGGGCGACGTTGGAAACGCGCACGCCCGAGCCGGTCTGGTTCTTCGACAGGCCGTAGCTGGTCGAAGCGAACAGGTCGGCGAACTCCGCGCGTGACTGCTTGAAGCCGGTAGTGTTGACGTTGGCGACGTTGTTGGCGGTGACGCTCAGGTCGGTGTTGGCGGCGTTGATGCCGGACAGCGAGACATTGAAGCCCATGGGATGCTCCTGGTTGATGCGGAAGGTGCGGCTCAGCTGACGCGGAGCACGTAGTCGATCGGGGCCGTGCCCAGGCCCTTGAGGTTCAGGTACAGGCCGTCGGAACCAACGGTCACGCTCTCCACCGGCGCCTGTACGTAGGTGGACAGCTTGGTGCTCTTGCCGGCGGTGTCGACATGGTTGGCGACGATGGAGTACTTGCCCGGCTCCATGCGCTTGCCGTTGGCATCCTTGCCGTCCCACTGGAAGGCGGTTTCGCCGGCAGCCTTGGCTTCCACGCTCAGCGAGGTGACCTTGGCGCCGTTGGCGTCGGTGATGTCCACGGTGATGATGCCGGCCGACGGTGCAGCCACCGTGCCTTCGACATTGCCTTCCTTCTCCAGCACCAGCTTTTCCGACGGCACCAGCACCTGGTGGCCGACCAGCGCAGCGCCACGCAGCACCTGGTCGCTGGCCATCGACTCCTGGAAGCCCTTCACCGTCTTGTTCAGATCGGTGATGCCCTGCACGGTGGACATCTGCGCCATCTGCGCGACCATCTGCGTGTTGTCCATCGGCTTCAGCGGATCCTGGTGCTGCAGCTGCTCGGTCATCAGGCGCAGGAAGTCGGCCTGGTCCAGCGTGTTCTTCTTTTTCGTGGCGTTGCTGTTGGGGGCGTTCAGGCCCAGCGCGGAATAGACGTCCTGGCTGGTCTGGTTGTTGACGGCGGTGGTCATGGCGGTATCCGGTGCTGCGGGCCTCAGCGGCCCATGGTCAGGGTGGCCAGGGCCAGTTCCTTGGCGGTGGTCAACATCTCCACGCCGGCCTGGTAATTGCGCGAGGTCGAGATCAGGTTGACCATCTGCGCCACCGGATCGACATCGGGCTGGTAGATGTAGCCATCGGCGTCGGCCAGCGGGTGGCCTGGCTCGTAGCGCTTGATCGGCGCGGCCTCGCTCTGGGTGATCTCCTTCACCTTCACCGAGGTGATGTTGGGATCGTTCTTGCTGGTGACGGCCTGGAAGATCGGTTCCAGCGGCTTGTACACGGCGTCGGCGGAACCGGCGACGGTGTCGGCATTGGAGAGGTTGGAGGCGATGGTGCTCATGCGCACCGACTGCGCCTGCAGCGCGGAGCCGGCGATGTCGAAGATCGGCAGGTTGCTCATGGCTTATTGCCCCGTGATCGCGGTCAGCATGGAACGCACCTTGCTCTCGACGAAGCTGAGCGAGGCGCGGTATTCCAGTGCGGCGCGGCCATAGGCGGCACGCTCGGCATCGGGGTCGACGGTGTTGCCGTCCAGGCTGGGCTGCACGCCTTCGCGCGCGATCTGGAACGGGTTCAGGCCACTACTGATCTCGTAGTGCTGCTCATGGGTGGTGGCCATCAGGCCATTGGCATCCTGCCCCTGGGCGTGGCGCAGGGCGGCATCGAAGTCCAGGTCCTGGGCCTTGTAGCCGGGAGTGTCGGCATTGCCGAGGTTGCTGGCGATCAGCTTCATCCGCTGTTCGCGCAACGGCATGGCCTGGGCGTGGACGCCCAGGTAGTCGGTAATCAGGTTGCGCACGGTGCACTCCCACGGGAACGTTGCCCGGGAAGCTGCAAGGGGTGTGCCAAATGGAGAGGGGGTCAGATCCCCGCAGGGGCTCTGACCCCGTGGTTGACGCGTTGCGATGCGGGGTCGGAGCCCGTTCCGGGATCCGACCCCTCGGCGGGCCTTACGCCGCCAGCGCCACCTTGCGCAGGCGGTCCAGCACGAAGTCGGCCAGCTCGTGCGGCGAGTACTTGGCGACGAACGCATTGGCGCCGACGCGCTCGACCATGGCGTTGTTGAAGACGCCCGACAGCGAGGTGTGCAGCAGCACGTACAGGCCGGCCAGGCCCGGGTGGCGCCGGATTTCCGTCGTCAGCGTGTAGCCATCCATGGCCGGCATCTCGATGTCCGAGATGACCATGGCATAGCGCTCGGTCGGGTTTTCCCCCGAGGCGTGGACCTGCAGCAGGTGGTCCAGCGCCTGCTTGCCGTCGGAAAGCAGGGTGGCACCCACGCCCAGCTGGTCCAGCACGCTGCGGATCTGCTGGCGGGCCACGCGCGAGTCGTCCACCACCAGCACCTGCAGCTGCGGGCCGTCGGCGGGCATGGCCATTGCCGGGTCGAGTACCGCTTCTCCGCGCACCTGGGCGATATCGGCCAGCACGCTCTCAACGTCGATCACCTGGATCAGCTCGCCCTGGAAGCGGGTCACCGCGGTCAGGTAGCTCGACTCGGCGCCCAGCTCCGGTGGCGGGTGGATGTCTTCCACCGCGATGTTGACGATGCGTTCGACGCCACTGACCAGGAAGCCCTGGATCGAGCGGTTGAATTCGGTGACGACCAGGTAGCCGGGCGAGGTGTCCGCGTCCGGTTCGCGCTCGGGGTGGCCGATCGCCAGGCCCAGGTCCAGTACCGGCACCGAGCGGCCGCGCACGTCGGCCACGCCGGAGAACTGGCTGGGCAGGCCGGGCACCTGGAACAGCTCCGGGCGGCGCAGGACTTCCTGCACCTTGAAGACATTGACGCCAAAAAGCTGACGTCCGCCGAGGCGGAACAGCAGCAGCGCCAAGCGGTTGTGGCCGGCCAGTCGGGTCCGCTGGTCGATCCGGTTGAGCAGGTCATGGGACATGGCTGCTGTATCGGCGTGGTGGGGGCGGAACTTGAGGGCGCTCTGCCGCCCGCGCGGCCCGCACCGCGTTTGTAGAGTCGACTGTCAGTCGACTGCTCTTCGATCCGATCACGGGAAACCCCGCGCTTCGCGCGAAAGTCGACTGGCAGTCGACTCTACCCATCCGGTCGAATCCCCATCCCGGATCCGATCAACGGGACCCGGTCTCTGGCACACCCCTTGCACGCTGCTGGGCCAGATCCCATCGACAGGAGGCGCCATGCGCCGGGTCACATCGCTGTTCGCCATCGCGCTCGCCCTGGCCGCGCCGTGGGCGGGCGCCACGGACTGGCAGCCGGTGGCCAGCATCCGCACTGCGGCGCTGTCGACGCTGCCTGCCGGCAGTGAAGGCGAGGCGCAGGTGGCCGATGCGCTGCGCCTGCCGAAATGCGGCAGCGCGTTGCAGGTGCAGCCCACCGCCAACACTACGGTGGAGGTGAGCTGTCCCGATGCGGGCGGCTGGCGCCTGTTCGTGCCGGTGAAGGTGCGGCGCAACCAGACCGTGCTGGTGCTCAACCGCGGAATCGGCACTGGAGAAACCCTCACGGCCGCCGATATCACCACTGCCCAGCGTGACGCTGCCCGGATTGCCGGCGCGGTGCTGTCCGATCCCAATGCAGCGATCGGCCGCATCGCCCGCCGTCCGTTGCAGGCCGGAGCCCTGCTGTCGAACAACGATCTGGTGGTCCAGCGTCTCATCAAGCGAGGAGACAATGTAGCCCTGGTGTCGCGTCGCGGCTCGGTCGAGGTGCGCATTGCCGGCCGTGCGATGGGTGATGCCGGTGAGAACGAGCGGGTCTCGGTCGAGAACCTGTCCTCGCGGCGGATCGTGCAGGGCACGGTCGACGCCGCAGGTGACGTAATCGTGGCGCGTTGATTTACCGCAAAATATCCCTAAAGATCACGGCCCTGCGGCCGTTATCCCTTGTGAACGGCAACTCCAGGACACCCCATGAGCCAGAAAATCGACGGCAACCTGCAGGTCCCCCAGGCACTGCGCAGCGTGACGACCCCGGCCAGCAAGCCCGGCGTCAGCACCGATGCGGCGGCGCGCCCGGTCGAGGCGGCCGACAGCCTGCGCCTGACCGGCGAGGCCACCAATCTGCAGGCCATCGAGCGTGAGCTGACCACCGCCCCGGCGATCGACGCCCAGCGCGTGGCGGCCGTGCGCGAGTCACTGCAGAACGGCACCTACAAGATCAATCCGGACGCGATCGCATCGCGCATGCTCGATCTGGACCAGCAGCTGCACGGATGACTGCGGCGATGAGCGAGCCGCTGCAGCGCCTCGCCCTGGCCCTGGACGTTGAGCGCCAGGCCCTGGTCGAGCACGACGTGCACGCCCTGATCCGGGCCACCGGCGCCAAGCTGGAAGCGCTGCGTGCGCTGGAAGGCGCGCCGCCGGTGGGCGAGGGCGAACAGCTGCAGGAACTGGCCGAGCGCAACCGCGCCAACGGCGTGCTGCTGTCGCGCCGTCGCCGCGAGGTGAACTGGGCGCTGCGCCAGCTCGGCCGTACCGAAGATGCCTCGGCCTACGATGCCAAGGGCCAGTCGCACACGGTCAGCATCGGCCGGCCACTCGCCGTCGCCTGACGCGACGGCGGTCGCACACCCCCTCCCGGTGGGCTGAAGCCCGCTGCATGACCGCGTATATTGGGCGCCTGTTCGAACGCTCCGAGTCGCCGTGTCCGCTGCCAACGCCCTGGTTACCGCCCCCCTTCCGCCGCAGCCGGTGCTGCAGGCCCTGCTTGAGCGCCTGCGCGAAGGCCTGCTGCTGTTCACTGAAGACGGGCAGGTGGCCCTGGCCAACCCGGCCGCGCAGAACCTGCTGGCCAGTGGCTCGGACGGCGGATTGCCGCCGCCGCAGCGGCTGCGCGAGCTGCTCCCCCCTGATGCACTGGAGCAGGCCCGCCAGCATGGCCACTGGAATGGCAGCCTGCCGCTGGGCGAGGGCGTGGTCATCGCCCACCTGTACCACCATGGTCCGGTCGGCGAAGGGCATTTCCTTGCGTTGTTCCGCCACATCGAAGGGCAGGAAGACTACGAGCGCGAACTGCAGCAGCGCCACGCCGAGCTGCGCCAGGCCTACCTGCGCCTCAATGGCACCCAGGAAAAGCTGCTGCAGTCGGAGAAGATGGCCTCGATCGGCCAGCTCGCCGCCGGCGTCGCGCACGAGATCAACAACCCGATCGGTTACGTGCACTCCAACCTGGGCAGCCTGCAGGAGTACCTGCGCAGCCTGTTCACCGTGATCGAAGCCTACGAGCGCGCCCTGCGCGCGCCGGACCCGAAGGCACTGATCCCGGAAATCGATGACATCCGTGACCGCCTGGACATCGACTTCATCAGCCGCGACCTGCCGCAGCTGATGGCGGAATCGCGCGAAGGCATCGAGCGCGTTACCCGCATCGTGCGCGACCTGAAGGACTTCTCGTATTCCGGTCGCGACGAATCGTGGAAGCTGGTCGACCTGCACGCGGGCCTGGAATCGACCATCAACATCATCTGGAACGAACTCAAGTACAAGGTCACCCTGGTACGCGAATTCGGCCAGTTGCCGCTGGTGGAGTGCCTGCCGTCGGAGTTGAACCAGGTCTACATGAACCTGTTGCTCAACGCTGGCCATGCCATCGCCGAGCGCGGCACGATCATTGTGCGCACCGGCGTTGATGGCGATCACGTGTGGGTTGAATTCGAAGACACCGGCGGCGGCATCTCGCCGGAACTGCGCCAGCGCATTTTCGATCCGTTCTTCACCACCAAGCCGGTCGGCAGTGGCACCGGTCTGGGCCTGTCGATCTCCTACAGCATCATCAACAAGCATCACGGCCGCATCGACCTGGACAGCACCCCGGGCGTGGGCTCGCGCTTCCGCGTGGTGCTGCCGGTGAAGCAGCCGCGCTGACCGCTTCCGGAGTGGAACCGGACACCCAGAGCAGCCGGCCAGCGGCCGGCTCTACCGGGGCCTATCGATGGTAGTGCCGGCCGCTGGCCGGCAACCTCATTGAAGCCGGGCACCCAAGGCAGCCGGCCAGCGGCCGGCTCTACCCGATCGTCACCGCAGCGGCCGATCCTCGCCACCATCCCCGGTTTCCACCGGTGCCGGACCGGCATTGCTGCGGCGCTGTTCTTCGTACGTGCGGAACGCCTGGTGGATGTGCTTGCGCAGCTCGTCGTCGTTCCACGGCTTGGTCAGGAAGCGATAGATCGCGCCACGGTTGATCGCATCGGTCACCGTGTTCAGATCGGTGTAGCCCGACAGCACCAGGCGGATCGTATCCGGGTACAGCATCTTCACCCGCCCCAGGAACTCGGTGCCGCTCATGTCGCTCATGCGCTGGTCGGACAGGATCACCTGCACGTCGTTGATCGCCAGCAGATCAAAGGCGTCACGCACGTTGCCAGCGGCCAGGATGCGGTAGCCGTCGCGGCGGAACAGGCGCACCAGCGAGCGCAGCACGTTCTCCTCGTCATCCAGCAGCAGCAACGTGCGGTCCGGGCGCGTTTCGGCGAAGGCTTCCGGGCGCAGGTAGCGCCGGCGCAGGGTCATGCCGGCGGCATCGGCCGACATCGGCTCGCCGAACAGGTAGCCCTGGAACACATCGCAGTCGTTGCGGCGCAGGAAGCCCAGTTGGGCCTGCGATTCCACGCCGTTGGCAATCACGGTCATGCCCAGCTGGTGGCCCATGGCAATGATCGCGCGGGCAATGGCTGCTTCGCGATTGCCAGCCGGTGCGCTCTTGATGAAGCTGCGGTCGATCTTCAGCTTGTCCACCGGGTAGCGCACCAGCGCGCTGAGGCTGGAATCGCCGGTGCCGAAGTTGTCCAGGCTCAGGCTGATGCCTTCGTTGCGCAGGTTGGCCAGCGTTTCATGGACGAAATTGACGTTGTTGGTCAGCGCGCTCTCGTTGATCTCCAGCGTCAGCATGTGCGCCGGCACGCCCGCGGCCTGCAGCAGGGACATCACCTCGGCGAAGAAGTTCGGCCGCAGCAGCTGCAGGGTGGACACGTTCACCGCGATGGTGAAGTCATCAAAGCCCTGGTCGCGCCACAACCGCGCCTGCTTCAATGCGCCTTCCAGCACCCAGGTGCCGATCTGCACGATGATGCCCAGGCGCTCGGCGGTGCGCATGAAGCGCTCCGGCACCAGCATGCCCAGGGTCGGCGACTGCCAGCGCAGCAGCGCTTCCATGCCGACCACGTGGCCGTCGCGGGCGCTCACCAGCGGCTGGTAACGCAGCTTCAGCTCGCCATTGGGAATGGCATCGACGATCTGGCGCGCGATGATGCTCTCGCTGTGCGCGCTCGGCGGGGTATCCACGGCATGGATGCGCACGGCATTGCCGCCTTCGCGGGCGGCCTGGTACAGCGCATCTTCGGCATGGTCGAGCAGGCGCGAGGCGCTGCTGGCATGTTCCGGGCACAGGCTCACGCCCAGCTTGCCGGTCATGAACAGCGTGTATGGAAGCACCGACAGCGGCAGTTCCATCTGCTGGCGGATCTCTTCAGCGAAGTCCTCCGGCAGCGGCAGGTCCGCGGTGCGGGGCACCGCGATCAGGAACTCGTCGCTGCCATGCCGCCACAGCTTGCCACGCCCGCGCAGGTAGGACTGCAGGCGCTGCGCCACCAGTACCAGCGCCTGATCGCCCACTTCGGCACTCATGTTCTCGTTGACCGATGCGAAGTGGTCGATGTCCACGTGCATCAGCATCAGCGCAATGCCGCCGGAGGCCGCCTCGGCAACCATCGCCTGCAGCTCGGGGTTGCCGGCGCCAAGGCGGTCGGGGGCATCATCGATGCTGACCGGGGGCAGGTTGGGATTCCACATAGGCTCAGTATTCCGGTGAATCGACGGCGGCCATGCTGGTCGCCTGGTAGGGGAGGTGGACGTCGATCAGGGTGCCCTCGCCATGCGCGGATTCGATCCGCACGTGGCCACCGACGCTCTGCGCGCGCTCGCGCATCACGATCAGGCCGAGGCCGCGCGGGCCGTCCGGATCGAAGCCTTCACCATCATCGCGGATCTGCAGGTGCAGGCCACGCTGGCTGACGTCGCGCAGCTGCAGCAGGACCTGGCTGGCGCGCGCATGGCGCAGCGCATTGGTCAGGCTTTCCTGTGCGATGCGGAAGCAGGCCTGTTCGATGCTGTTGTCGGGGCGGTGCGGCAGCGGCTCGATCTCGGCCAGCAGCTCCACCGGCGAAGAGCGGAACAGCACCCGCGCCTGCCAGCTCAGCGCCGCCTCCAGGCCCAGTGCATCCAGCTGCGGCGGGCGCAGCAGGGTGGAGATGTCGCGCAGCTTGGCCACGGTGGTGTCGGCCAGGCTGACGATCTGCGCCAGGTCCTCGCCACG
Source organism: Stenotrophomonas sp. CASM110 (assembly GCF_049384345.1). NCBI lineage: Bacteria > Pseudomonadati > Pseudomonadota > Gammaproteobacteria > Lysobacterales > Lysobacteraceae > Stenotrophomonas > Stenotrophomonas sp. CASM110. The sequence continues at coordinate 227,231 of NZ_JBMRGI010000001.1, read as the reverse complement.
ACGCTTCGGATCGTCCTCATCCTGCGCCGCATGCGCCGACAGCTTGATCGCGGTAATGGCCTGGCCGATGTCATCGTGCAGGTCGCGCGAGATCGCGCGACGCTCGTCCTCCTGCAGCGAGAACAGCCGCCCGGCCATCGCCTGCAGCTCGCGATTGCTGGTTTCCAGCGCCCTGCGGGTGCGTTCGGAATCGCTCAGGTCGCGTACGATCAGCAGCTTGCAGTCACGACCGCCGTAGCGCACTTCGCCCACCGCCAGGCCGGCATGGAAGCTGCGGCCGTCCGCACGCTGCATGGCCACCACGCTGCTGTGGCCCGGCCCCAGGTGTGGCTGGCCGGCGCGCAGCTGGCTGCGCACCCGTGGCAGGTCGGCGGCAGCGACCAGTGCCGACAGCGGCTCGCCCAGCAGGGTGTGGCTGCCGTAGCCGAACAGGCCGGCGGCCCAGGCGTTGGCGTACAGCACGTGCTCGTCGGAGAGGATCACCACGCCGTCGGGCAGTACCCGCACCAGCTCGCGGAACTGTTCCTCGCGCTCGCGCAGCAGGCGCCGCGACTGCTCGCGCTCGGTCACGTCCTGCAGCGTGCCCAGCACGCGGCTGCGGCCGGCTTCGTCGATACCGCTGGCCGCCCGCAGGTGCACCATCAATGCACGGCCGTCCATCGACAGCAGCGGCAGCAGCACGTCCACCTGTACCGGCTCGCCGGAGCACAGTTCGGCCAGCAGCTGTTCGGTCTGGGTGGCGGTGGCCGGGTCGGCCGGCACCAGCAGCTCATCGAAGCGGTGCCAGCGCCGGGCCTCGGGCGGGCGGCGGCCGAGCAGGCGATAGACCTGGTTGGAATAGCGGCCCAGCCCGGTGGACGGGTCCAGTTCCCAGGCGCCGATGCGGGCCAGCTCATGGGCTTCCTCCACCCGGGCCAATGCCTGGTCGCGGCGCAGCTGGGCCAGATCCTCGGCGGTGCGGTCGATGGCGATCAGCAGGCGGGCGTTGTGGCCGTCGTAGCTGATGGCGTTGGAGCGCAGCTCCATCTGCCGCAGCGCGCCATCGCGCAGCTGCAGCTGAGCGCGCAGGATGCACAGCTCCTCGGGCGCCTCGCGGATCGCCTCCAGCTTGGTCTGCAGGGCCTGGTCCTGGCCCGGCGGCCACAAGGCGTCGATGGTCTGTTCCAGCAGCTCGTCGCGGTCCCAGCCGAAGGCGCTGCAGGCGGCGGGGTTGGCATCGAGGATCGCCAGCGTGTCCAGGTCGTAGACGAGGATCGGCCCGGGGTTGCCCTCGAACATCTGCCGCAGGCGCAGCTCGGAGGCCTGCTGGCGCGCATGGGTATGCAGCACGTGTTCGGCCAGCGGGCGCAGCAGCAGATAGAGCAGGCCCGCGCTGGCCAGCGCGAAGAACGAGCCCTTCAGGCCCTGCCACAGGGCCGCCTGCTGCGGATCGGGCACCAGCGCCTGCACCACGCTGTCGGTGGAGATCATCCAGGCCAGCGCCATCACCAGGTAGCTCAGCACCACCCGGCGCCGGTCACGGCTCAGCGCCTGCGCCATCCGCGGGTCGGGAACTGGGGCGTTGCCGGTCGGTTCTGCGGGCATGGACGGGGCGGGTGACAGGGGCGCCGGTCATCTTACCCCGCAGCGTGCCGTGACCACTCAATTATCCGCCGCAGGCGCCGTTAACCACTGCGTGCCCCGCTGACGGGCGTGTCATCCGGAGCAAGATCGCGTGGACCAAGGGATCATCGCCAGCCTGCTGCAGCACCCGCTTGCGTCGGCGCTGGTCATCGTCGACCGTGCCGGGCGCCCGCTGGCGGCCAATCCGGCCGCGCGCGAGCATGGCCTGCCGGCCACCGTGGCGGCCTATGCGCCGATGCTGGAAGATCTGCGCCTGATGGCCGCCGATGGTGGCATCGTCGCCTGCACGCTGCCGGGCGGCCCGCGGGGGCACTACGACGGGCACCTGCGTGCGGTGCACGACGGTGCCGGCAACCTGCTGGCGTTCACCCTGAGCATTCCCGAGCCGGTGCCGGTCGATGCGGGCGGGCGCTGGGAGCTGGCACTGGACAGCGCCGGCCACAGCCTGTGGGACTGGGACATCCCCAGTGACCGGGTGGCGCGCACGCCGGCGCTGGGCGACGAGACCGCCACTGAATTGCTGTCTCGCGTGCACGGCGAGGACATCGCCCAGGTGCGCGCCGCGCTCGACGAGCACCTGCGCGGGCACAGCGAGCAGTACAGCGCACAGTTCCGTTTCCGCCAGGCCGATGGCCAGTGGCGTTGGGTGCTCGATCGCGGCCGCGTGGTCGCTCGCACCGCCGATGGCCAGCCCCTGCGCATGGTCGGCACGCATACCGATATCGAGCAGCAGAAGCAGCTCGAATCGCTGCTGCAGGAACAGCAGCTGCACCTGAGCGAGGCCCAGCGCATCGCCAGCATGGGCAGCTGGTCGTTTGATCCCAACAGCGGGCATTTCTGGTGGTCGCCGGAACTGCGTTCGCTTCTGGCACTGGAGCAGGGCGCCGTTCCGGGCCAGCGGCGCTGGCTGAAGCAGCTGCATCCACGCTCCCGCGGCGCGCTGCGCGCGGCATGGCGGCGGTTGTGGCGCGATGGCCGCGCTGCCAACCTCGAGCTGGAGCTGACCCGCGGCCATGAGCCTTCGCAGCACCTGCGGCTATGGATGCAGCCGCTGCTGGACATGGACGGGCAACCCAAGCGCCTGCTCGGCCAGGTACAGAACATCACCGAACAGCACCAGACCGATGCGTTGATCCGCTGGCGCACCGAACTGCTGAACCGGGTCTCCGCGCTGGGCCGCATCGGCGGCTGCGAGATCGAAGTGCAGACCCGCAGCATGCAATGGACCGAGGAGTGCTACCGCATCCATGGCCTGCGCAAGGAACCGATCACCCTCGACCAGGCGCTGGCGCTGTACACGGAGGACTCGCGCAACGCGTTCGAGGCGGCGCTCGCCCGTATCGCCAACGGCGGCCTGCCCGAGCAGCTGGACCTGTGCTTCTACCGCCAGTCCGGCCTGCGCGTCTGGGTGCAGGTGCTGATCGAACTGGACCGCCGTGACGGCCTGCCGCCGCGGTTCGTTGTCCTGTTCCGTGACATCACCCGCGAGCGCGAAGCCAACGAGCGCATCGAACTGCTGGCCCACTACGACCTGCTGACCGGCCTGCCCAATCGCGTACTGCTCGGCGAACAGACCGCCGAAGCCATCGAGGAAGCACGCGACCGCGGTACCTCGCTGGCCATGCTGTTCATCGACCTGGACGGCTTCAAGACCATCAACGACAGCTTCGGCCACGCCACCGGCGATGCGCTGCTGAAGGCCGCAGCCACCCGCCTGCACCAGAACCTGCGCAACAACGACCTGTTCGGCCGCTTCAGCGGCGATGAGTTCATCGTGGTGCTGCGCGACCTGGCCGAGCCGGAAGATGCCGGTCATGTCGCCCGCAAGCTGATTGCCTCGCTGGCTGAGCCGCTGCGCCGTGGCGAGACCACGTTGAAAGTCGGCGCCAGCGTCGGCATCGCGATGCTGGGCGATGCGCAGACCGATTTCGACTCACTGCTGCGCGCGGCCGACGCCGCGATGTATGCGGCCAAGGAAGCCGGGCGCAACACCTACCAGTACTACAGCCAGGACGCCCTGGCCCGCATCCAGCGCCGGCTGGACGTCGAGCATGCCCTGCATGGGGCGATCGAGCGCGACGAGTTCAGCCTGGCCTACCAGCCGCTGCTGCACGCCCACCACGGCGAGCCACCGGCGATCGAGGCACTGTTGCGCTGGCACCGCCCCGGCATCGGCTACTGCAGCCCGGCCGAGTTCATTCCCATTGCCGAAAAGTGCGGCGAGATCGTGCGCATCGGCGACTGGGTGCTGAACGAGGCCTGCCGCCAGGCGACCGCCTGGGACCGTGCCGGACTGCACTTTGATCGCATCGCGGTCAACGTGTCGGCGGTGCAGCTGCGTGATCGCGGCTTCGCCGAGCGCGTGATCGAGATCTGCCATGCCCATGGCTGGCCGCCGCAACGGCTGGAACTGGAGCTGACCGAGTCGGCGCTGATCCGTGATACCGACATCCTGCGCCATTGCTTCGACGTGCTGGAACGGCATGGCGTGCCGCTGGCGGTGGATGACTTCGGCACCGGCTTCTCCAACCTCAATTACCTCAATCGCTTCCCGGTGGGGCGCCTGAAGATCGACCGCAGTTTCGTGCAGGGCATGCTGCATGATTCGGGCACGGCCGAAGTCACCCAGGCCATCGTCCACCTGGGCCACGCGCTGGGCATGAAGGTGGTGGCCGAAGGCGTGGAAACCCACCAGGAAGAAGACATGCTGCGCCGCCAGGGCTGCGACGAGATCCAGGGCTACCTGTACTCGCGCCCGCTCAGCCCGCGTGATCTGGCGCAGTGGCTGCGCCAGCAGCGCCCGGCGCCAATGCGCACCGACGCCAGCGGCGAAGCGGTGCTGGTGCGCTGAGGGTCTGCGCTGGCGGATGCCGGCGCGGTGTGGCCTGACTCTGGTGCGCCCAGCTCTGGTGGGTGCCGACCGTTGGCCGGCACGGATGCCCTGGCGCTCGCGATCATCCACGCATGGCGTGGAACTACCTGGGAAACTCCGCCTTCAACTGCATGCGCAGGGCCTCGACGATGGCCGCATAGCGCCGCTTCTGGACCAGGTAGCTGGCCAGGAACAGCGGCAGCACCAGCAGCATCGGTGCCACCATCGGGCGCATCGCCACCAGTGGCAACAGCAGCAGTGACAGGATTGCCACGAACCAGCTGCACAGGCCGATCACCCGCACCTCGTGCCGTCGCGCGTTGAGAACGATGCGTCCACGCATCACCGGGAAGTAGCGCAGGCCGAAGCTCGGTGCGAAGCTCTCGCGGAACGCCATGCTGCCATCGGGCAGCGCATGGAAGGCCAGTTGCAGCCATCTGTCCTGCGGCAGGTCACGTTCCAGGCTGCCCAGCGAAAGCCGGGCCTGCATGGCCGGTGACGCCGCGATGCGTTCGTTGAACAGGGTGATGCCCCAGCTGAAATAGCCGGCCACCCAGGCCATCAGAAGGACGGCTTCGATCAGGAGCACTGCGATCAGGGCGATGGCCATCGGTCTTCCATGAACGGGACCGGTGGATCATGCCATGCGGGACGGCCCATCCACGCAGGACGTGGATCTACTTCAGGGCTTCGCCATCCAGGCCCAGGTCCCATGCCAGGCCCAGCAGTTCATCGTCGGCTCGGGAGGGGGTGGGGCGCGCATCGGCCAGCTGCTGCAGTTCGAGCAGTTCCTCGCGGGCCACGTCTTCCAGCCGCTGCAGCTGCTCACGCACGCTCGCATTGCGCGGGCGCTCGGTGTCGGTGAGGGCGGGCAGGGCGCGGATCAGGGTCATGGTGCGCGTACAGGATGCATCCAATGGCAGGTTACAGGCAAAGGCCCCGGACGAACCGGGGCCTTGCGGGCTGCCGGCGAGGGCAGCGGACATCAGGATCAGAACAGCTCGACGGTGCCGGCGCCCATGCTCTGCTGGGCGACGGGCTTGTGCGGCGGGCGTTCCCATTCGCTGCGCAGCTCGCGCAGGCGATTGCCGGTGCGCTGCAGGGCGCTGGCGATCTCTTCGTCGAACACGCCGCCATTGCGGTGCAGCAGCTCCTGCAGGGCCACCGCTTCGCGGTTGATCGCGGTCAGGCGGTCCAGGTGGGTGTGCACGCCGCCCAGGGCCTGGGTGGCGATGTCTTCGAACTGCAGGGCGCGCACGGCTTCGGCCACGCTGCCATCGATCGCACGGGCGCACTCGGACACTTCGCGCATGCCGTCGCCGAGCGAGGCATTGATCTGCGCGACATTGTCGAGCATCGCCGCCGCTTCCTGGCGCGCTTCGCGGGAGCGGTCCATGTCACGTGAGGCCATGTGCGAGACCGTCTCGCGCACCTTGGCAATGGCGTCCTTGGAGCTGTGCGCCAGCTTGCGGATCTGCTCGTTGAAGGTGGTCGAGCGCTCGGACAGGTTGCGCACTTCGTCGGCGACCACGGCGAAGCCACGACCGGCTTCACCGGCACGCGCCGCTTCGATGGCCGCGTTCAGCGCCAGCAGGTTGGTCTGGTCGGCGATCGACTTGACGTCTTCCAGCAGCGCGAAGATGCCATCCAGGTGCTGCGCCATCTGGTCGATGTGCTGCACGGTGGTGCTGCTCTGGCCGCTCACCTGCTCCAGTGCTTCCACCAGCTGTTCCATGCGGTGGCTGGCGTGCTGGGCGAAACGGGCGACGTCGAGGCCGGCATTGCCTTCATCACCGGCGCGGTCGACGATGCGCGACAGGGCCTGGCTCTGCTGGCGCGACTTGCGGTTCATGGCATCGAAGCTGCCGCCCAGGCTGGAGACGGCCTGGCGGATCAGGTCACGGGCGCGTTCCACTTCGCCACGCGAACCGTCGATCTCGTTGCCAACGAAGTTGCGCAGCTCGGTCAGCAGCTGGTCCTGTTCGCGCAGGACACGGGCGTGCTCGGGGGAACGATGTGCCTGGGCGCGGGTGGTCCACCACGCAAAGCCGAGCCAGCTCAGCGTCATCGTGGTCAGGATCGCCCAGCGCAGGGCGGCCGGCCATTCGAAACCGATGGCGAAGGGGAGCAGCAGGGTCAGAGCCAGGGGGGCGGCCAGACGGATGAAAATGCGTGAGTACATGGACGTTCTCGGGAGGTGCACGGAGGATGTATCGGCCGTACCCCCTTTCTCTTTAACGTCGATGTGCCTCGAAGTGCATTCTGAATGCGCCGGTTTTCCGGCGCCTTGGCGGCCTCGGGGTCAGAGCCCTTTCCGTGCCGGAAAGGGACCCGACCCCTTGGGCAGGCGCAACGGGGTCGGATCCCTTTTCCATGGAAAAGGGCTCTGACCCCGCACCCTCAGGCCAGCAGGCGGTCCACGGCCTCGATCATCGCCTTGCGGCTGAACAGGAAGTCCCAGTAGCTGCCGCCCAGCTGGCGCCACAACACCGCCGAACGCACCGCGGCCAGCAGCAGGGCACGGATCTCCGCCACCACGCCGGCCTGGCCCAGGTAGTGTGGGTTGCCCTGCACCATCACCCGCGGTTTCAGGTGGCTGATGGTGTCGGCATACAGGCCGCCGAGGTTGGCCAGTACGTCCGGGTGGCCACTGTCGCCCAGTTCGGTGGCCTGGCGCTGGGCGCGCTCGATGCCCGAGGCGACCTTGTTCACGGTCGCCCCATCCTGCACGAAGCGGCGCTCCAGCTGCAGCACCGACAGGGCCAGCTTGGGCAGGATCGGGTCCTGGCCCTGGCTGCGGAAGTAGTTGTGCAGCAGGCGCAGGCCGGACTTCAGTGCATGACGGTCACCGAACACCGCCTGCGGCGAGGACGCATCGACGCGGAACACGCTGTCCACGGCGGTGCGCACGGCGGCGGCGTCGGAATGGCCGGTATCGGCGATGCGGCGCACCTGCTGCAGGGCCTGGGCAATGCCGGCCAGGGCCAGGACGCGGTCGTCGACAGTGAAACTCATGCAGCGATTACCTCAAAAGGGGAGGGGGTGGTGCGCAGGCGTTGTTCCAGCGGCGCATCGGTGGCGGCGATCACCGCGCCGCCCAGGCACACATCACCGTCATACAGCACCAGCGATTGACCGGGGGTAACGGCACGCTGCGGGCGCGCAAAGGTGACCAGCACGCTGCCATCGTCCAGCACCTGGACCGTACACGGCTCGTCGGGCTGGCGGTAGCGGGTCTGGGCGGTGCATTCGAAGCGCCGTGCCGGCGGTGAGCCGGCGATCCAGTGCGCGGTTTCCGAACGCAGGCGGTCGGACAGCATCCACTTGCTGTCGCGGTCCTGGTCCACGTACAGCACGTTGCTGGCCACATCCTTGCCAACCACGTACCACGGCGCGGCCGGGCGGCCACGCACGCCGCCGATGTTCAGACCCTCGCGCTGGCCCAGGGTGAAATAGAACACGCCCGGGTGTTCGGCAATCACGCTGCCGTCGGCCGGGTCGAGGATCTGGCCGGGCTTGGCCGGCAGGTAGCGGCCGAGGAATTCGCGGAAGTCGCGCTCGCCGATGAAACAGATGCCGGTGGAGTCCTTCTTGGCGTGGGTCGGCAGGCCGACGTCGCGCGCGATCCGGCGCAGGTCGCTCTTTTCCAGGTCGCCGATCGGGAACAGGGTGGCTGCCAGCTGTTCCTGGCCCAGTTGATGCAGGAAGTAGCTCTGGTCCTTGGATCGATCGGCGCCGCGCAGCAGCAGCCACTGGTGGCCGCGCTGGGTCACCCGTGCGTAATGGCCGGTGGCGATGCGCTCGGCGCCCAGCTCGCGGGCGGCGTCCAGGAAATGCTTGAACTTCACTTCACGGTTGCACAGCACGTCCGGGTTCGGGGTGCGGCCGGCCGCGTACTCGGCCAGGAAGTGCTCGAACACGCCCTGCCAGTACTCGCTGGAGAAGTCCCGGAAGTGGAACGGGATGCCCAGCAGGCCGCACACGGCCACCGCGTCGCGACGGTCATCCTCGGCACGGCAATCACCGCTGCCATCGTCGGCCCAGTTCTGCATGAACAGGCCGGCCACGGCCTCGCCCTGCTGTACCAGGCGCCAGGCGGCGACCGAGGAATCGACGCCGCCGGAGACGCCCACCATCACACGCGGAGTGCTCATGCGACCTCCCGGACCAGCGAAAGCGGGTGGCGCTGGCCACCCAGGTAATCCGCCACCACCTGCCACACCAGCGGGCTGCGCTGGCGCTCGCCGGCGGCCTGCAGCTCGGCCGGGGTCAGCCACAGCGCGCGGTCGATGCCGGTGTCCAGCGGCTGCGCCGGGTCGTGCGAAACCGGGCGCGCCGCGTAGCAGAAGCGCAGGAAGGCCGTGCCGTCGCCGGCAGTCCACTGGTAGCAGCCAATGAAGTGGGTCAGCTGCACCGTCCAGCCGGTTTCCTCGCGGGTCTCGCGCAGGGCGGCCTCGGCCAGGCTTTCGCCTGGCTCGAGGTGGCCGGCCGGCTGGTTCAGCACCTGGCGGCCGTCAATGGTCTCCTCGACCAGCAGCACGCGGCCGCCGTCGATCACCACGGTGGCAACGGTGGCGTGCGGTGCCCAGCGCGGGTCCGGCGTGGCGTTCAACTCAGAACTCGTCCTTCTTGGTCAGTTCCAGCTCCATCGCGTCGGCGGTGCGGATGGCCGCATCGATGGCGTCGCTGAGCTGGTCGGCGGTGGCATCGGCGTCGATCTTCACCACGAACATGGCGGTGGTGTCCTGCTTTACCCAGCCGCCCATCTTGGCGTCCTGCGAATCTTCCAGCAGGCGGTTGGCCACGGCCACCGGGAACTGCTTGGTCTTGGCGCTGTAGGCCGGCGACCAGATCTCGCGGATGTTGTGGCTGCCGAAGTCTTCCACCGCCGAGCGCACGTAGACCATCTGGGTGCGGTCGCCCTCGACGTCGAAGACCATGCGGTAGTCGCCATCCTCGTCGACTTCGTAGGTATAGCCCAGCTTGTCCAGGTGGCGGGCCACGGACTTGTCGGCGCTGGTCGCCGCGGCGGCAGAACCGGCAGCAGCCAGGGTGATCAGCAGGGTGGAGAGAAGGGTCCTTTTCATGAAGATCCTGTGAAGCAGTGTTGAAAGATGGTGCAATTGTGACGGGGGGCGTGCGTGCCGTCCAATCTGCGGCGGGCCGACGCAGGTCCGGCGCTACCCCTATAATGGAAGGATGCCCCATGAGTCCTCCCCCGATTCCCAGCACGAGCACGGCGTTGCCGTGGAGCCCGCGCGCCCGGAAGTGGCGCCGCCGCCGTTCTATCAGGTGATGCTGCTCAACGACGACTACACCCCGATGGATTTCGTGGTGGATGTGCTGCAGCAGTTCTTCAGCATGGACCTGGACAAGGCCACGCAGGTGATGCTGCACGTCCATACCCGCGGCCGCGGCGTCTGCGGGGTGTTCACCCGCGAAGTGGCCGAGACCAAGGTTGCCCAGGTCAACGAGTACTCGCGGATGAACCAGCACCCGCTGCTGTGCACGATGGAAAAGGCCTGACCGGCTGCCGATCCTCGTCCGGGTACATCGACTCCGAACACGGCGTGCCCACCAAGGTGGGCACCTACCAAGGCAGAAACCTGTAGAGCCGAGCCCATGCTCGGCTGCTTTTCGTCCCGGCGCAATGATCCCGGATGGAGTGCGCCCACCACGCGCGGAGGTCACGCCTCCGCCAACGCCTCCAGCGCCATCCGCGCCACCGCTTCGTCGATGTCGGCGGGGTCGCCATCGTCCCGGAACCACACGGCCGACAGTGCCGCGCTGGCGGCGATCCAGCGCAGCAGGCGCGCCCGTTCCAGCCCAGCCAGCGCGCTGACCTGTTCCAGCCGGGCGGCAAACCGCTCGGGCCGGGTGGCCACATGGATGCCCGGGCCACAGAGGTCCGGGTTGCTGAACATTGTCGTGTAGTCGAACGCGCGGTCGCCCAGCAGCCGCTTCGGGTCGATCGCCAGCCAGCCACGCGCGCCGAAATCCAGCACGTTGTCGTGGTGCAGGTCGCCGTGCAGCGGCCGGATCTCGTGTTCTTCCCGCAACACCCGCTCCGCCAGTGATCTGCACTGTTCCAGCAGTGGCGGCAGCGCGGCCCTTGGCTGCAGCAGGTCGGCGAACCATGTACGCAGGCAGACCAGTTCCGCTGGCGGCGCGCTCCGTGGCCGGTGCAGCTGCCGCAGGACCTGGCACAGGATCGTGGTACAGGCATCATCGTCGCCCTCGATCGAACGTTGCCGCAGCGAATCGCCGCCGGCACCGTCCCACCAGCGCAGCAGGCGATGGCCGTTCTGCTCCTCGGTTTCGCTGCTGACCTTCAGCATCGCCGGTTCGCCGTCGGCGGTCAGCACCGGCCAGAGCTGGGCGTGGGGCGTCTCGATGGCCGCGCCATCACGCCGCAATCGCCAGCGGCTCAGGTAGGGTTCGCTCATGCTGGGTGGGCTGTCCTGGAGTGAATGAAGATCAAGCGATCTGCACTGCTAACGCCATCTGAACGCAGCAATCCGCTAGGGTGATGGAAATCGCGTAGTCAGGCCGCATATTGTCCCCATCTGCCGCCGGAGTAATCCATGTTCAGCAAAGACCTCGAACACACCATCGGCCAGTGCTACAAGCGCGCCCGTGAGGCCCGGCATGAATTCATGACGGTCGAACACCTGCTGTTGGCACTGCTCGACAACCCGTCCGCCCAGGCCGTACTGAAGGCCTGTGGTGCCGACGCCGAACGCCTGCGCCAGGAGCTGGAGCAGGCCATCGAGGCTTCCGTGTCCCGCCTGGCCGAAGATGACGGCCGTGATACCCAGCCGACCCTGGGCTTCCAGCGCGTGCTGCAGCGGGCCGTGTACCACGTGCAGTCCTCGGGCAAGAAGGAGGTCACCGGCGCCAACGTGCTGGTCGCCATCTTCGGCGAAAAGGACTCCCATGCCGTCTATTACCTCAACCAGCAGGACGTGACCCGTCTGGACGTGGTCAATTACCTGTCCCATGGCATCGCCAAGCTGGGCGAGGAAGGCGAGCAGCCGTCCTCCTCCTCCGAGGGCGAAGGCCGCATCGAAGGCGGGGAGGGCGAGCCGAAGGGTGATGCCCTGACCGAGTTCGCCAGCAACCTCAACGAACAGGCGCGGTCGGGCCGCATCGATCCGCTGGTCGGCCGTGCCGACGAGATCGAGCGCACCATCCAGGTCCTGTGCCGCCGCCGCAAGAACAACCCGCTGTACGTGGGCGAGGCCGGCGTGGGCAAGACCGCGATTGCCGAGGGCCTGGCCCGCCGCATCGTCGAGGGCTCGGTGCCCGACGTGCTGGCCGACGCGGTGATCTACTCGCTCGACCTGGGCGCGCTGGTGGCCGGCACCAAGTACCGCGGCGACTTCGAGAAGCGCCTGAAGAGCGTGCTGACCGCACTGAAGAAGGTCCCCAATGCGGTGCTGTTCATCGACGAGATCCATACCATCATCGGTGCCGGTTCGGCCTCGGGCGGCACCATGGATGCGTCCAACCTGATCAAGCCGGCGCTGGCCTCCGGCGAGCTGCGCTGCATCGGCTCGACCACCTTCCAGGAGTACCGCGGCATCTTCGAGAAGGACCGGGCGCTGGCCCGCCGCTTCCAGAAGATCGACATCGTCGAGCCGACCGTGGGCGAGACCTACGAGATCCTGCAGGGCCTGAAGTCCAAGTACGAGCTGCACCACGGCGTGACCTATTCGGACGAAGCGCTGCAGGCGGCAGTGGACCTGTCGGTGAAGCACATCGGCGACCGCCTGCTGCCGGACAAGGCCATCGACGTGATCGATGAGGCCGGTGCCCGCCAGCGGCTGCTGCCGGAAGGCCAGCGCAAGGAGCTGATCGACGTCGAGGAAGTGGAGGCGATCGTGGCCAAGATGGCGCGCATCCCGACCAAGCAGGTCAGTGCCACCGACAAGGACGTGCTGCAGCACCTGGAGCGCAACCTGAAGATGGTGATCTTCGGCCAGGACCCGGCCATCGAGACGCTGTCCTCGGCGATCAAGCTGGCCCGCTCGGGCCTGGGCAATCCGGAAAAGCCGATCGGCAACTTCCTGTTCGCCGGCCCGACCGGTGTCGGCAAGACCGAGGTGACCAAGCAGCTGGCGCTGCAGCTGGGCATCGAGCTGGTCCGCTTCGACATGTCCGAGTACATGGAGCCGCATTCGATCAGCCGCCTGATCGGTGCCCCTCCGGGCTATGTCGGCTTCGACCAGGGCGGCCTGCTGACCGAAAAGATCGTCAAGACGCCGCACTGCGTGCTGCTGCTGGACGAAATCGAAAAGGCGCACCCGGATATCTTCAACATCCTGTTGCAGGTGATGGACCGCGGCGTGCTGACCGATACCAACGGTCGCGAGGCCAACTTCAAGAACGTGGTGCTGGTGATGACCACCAATGCCGGCGCGGCGCAGGCCTCGCGGCGCTCGATCGGCTTCACCAAGCAGGACCATGCCACCGACGCGATGGAGACCATCCGCCGCAGCTTTACCCCGGAATTCCGCAACCGACTCGATGCGGTGGTGCAGTTCCAGGCGTTGGGCTTCGAGCACATCCTGCGCGTGGTCGACAAGTTCCTGATCGAGCTGGAGATGCTGCTGCAGGACAAGCACGTCAGCCTGTCGGCCACGCCGACCGCGCGCGACTGGCTGGCCCACCACGGCTTCGACCCGCTGATGGGTGCGCGCCCGATGGCCCGCGTGATCCAGGACAAGATCAAGCGTCCTCTGGCAGACGAGCTGCTGTTCGGCAAACTGGTCAACGGTGGCAAGGTGAACATCGATGTCCGCGACGACGAGCTGGTCGTCGAGACCCAGGCCGAGCCGGAGCGCCTGCTGCCGGTCACCGTGGAGTGAGCTGACGCCGGGCCTGGCCCGGCGGACCTGAAATGACAAGGGCGGCTTCGGCCGCCCTTGGTTGTTCTGGGCCTGTCGCCTACGGCCTTGCTGAGCGGGTACGGAGGCATCAATGCTGTTCCGTGAGCGCGATGGGGCATTGCTTCATTTGTATCGCGCAACGATACGGGATACAGTGATGATCATCGGTTTTCGCCACAAGGGCCTCGAGCGGCTCTACCGTTCCGGTAGCAGCAGCGGGGTCCGGCACAGTCACACCGGCAGAGTGCTGATGATCCTGTCGATCCTGGATGTGGCGTCAGGTCCCGAGGATCTCGCCATGCCTGGATTGCGCCCCCACAAGCTGCGCGGCGACCTGAAGGGGCATTGGTCTGTGTGGGTCAATGGGAACTGGCGGATCACCTTCCGTTTCACCGGTGGCGACGTGGAGCTGCTGGACTACCTGGACTATCACTGAGGCCGCGCATGATTCATCACCATCCACACCCGGGGCAGACGATCAAGGCAATGGTTTTCGATCCGATGGATCTCTCGGTGACCGAAGCGGCCGAGCGCTTGGCAATGTCGCGGGTGGCATTGTCGCGGGTGTTGAACGGGAAGGCGGGCATCAGCCCCGATCTGGCCATTCGCTTGGAAATGGCTGGGGTCAGTACGGCGGCTTTCTGGATGGGGCTGCAATCCAGCTACGATCTCTGGCTGGCGCGGCAGCACGAGCAGCCGCGGGTGCTTCCACTGGTGGCGCCTGTGCGGTGACGCCCTTCATGACAAGGGCGGCTTAGGCCGCCCTTGTCATGTGTGCCATCAACGGCCGCGCTGGCGGGCCTTCTTCTGGAAGGTGGCTTCGTCGATCGGTTCGATCTGCGCCACCCGGCAGTGGTCGGCATCGGTGCGCAGCTGGCTGCGGCCGGCGCTGCACAGCAGGCCCTGCTGGCCTTCGGTGATGAAGCTCAGTTTCCGCGAGTAGCCGGCAGTGGAGCAGTCGTTCTGGAAGTGCACGACATAGTGGTCCTGGCCATTGCGCAGCAGGATGTTCCGCGAAACGCCGGCGCGCACGATCTGCTGGTCGCTGCCCAGCTGGATGCAGTCACTGGCCGTGGAAGGGGGCTCGGCGGCGCGCACAGGCGATGCGCTGGCGGACGTGGCAACGGCGACGAGCAGGGCGGTCAACGTGAGCATGTTCATGGCGGGGCAGGGGAATGGCGATCCGGACTGGATCGGGTCCCACGATGCCGCCACGGATGAAGATGCGAATCTGCCGCAAGCAGGGCTGACCGACGCCACGGTGCGTTCGGTCACGATGACCTCCGGCAGGGCCGGATTGCAGGCATGACAAAAGGCCAGCAACCAGGGCTGGCCTTGTCGCAGTGGCGCAACGCGCCGACCGCTTACTTCATGCGGTAGGTGATACGACCCTTGGTCAGGTCGTACGGGGTCATTTCAACCTTGACCCGGTCACCGGTGAGGATGCGGATGTAGTTCTTGCGCATGCGGCCGGAAATGTGGGCGATGATTTCGTGCCCATTTTCCAGGCGAACGCGGAAAGTGGTGTTCGGCAGCGTCTCGCTGACGGTGCCCTCGAACTCGATGGAATCGTCTTTCGACATGTAGTCCTGTGCGGTTCAGAAAACGGCCACGCTGGGCCTAAGGCGCAGTATTTTACGCGTGACCGGCCCAGCTTGCAAAGTTTGTGTTAACCCCCGGCCAAACGCTGTGCCGGCAGGCGTCCGACCGCCTGCGTCCAGGGGCCTTCACGGCCGTCATGGCGCACCGCGTGGCGGACGTGCTGCAGGAACGCCGCGCGCGGCAGGTGCTCGGCGCCCATCCGCAGCAGGTGCGGATTCTCCACCTGGGCATCGATCAGCGCCCAGCCCCAGCCGTGAAGCGTGGATGCCAGCGCGGCCAGGGCGATCTTGGAGCCGCCGCTGGCGCCACTGAACATGCTCTCGCCGAAGAACATCGTCCCGATGGCCACCCCGTAGATGCCGCCGACCAGCGTCTGCCGGTCCCAGACCTCGAAGGAGTGGGCAAAGCCGAGGTCATGCAGCTGGCTGTAGGCCTCGACCATGTCGGGGCTGATCCAGGTGCCGTCCTGGCCGGGCCGCGGTGCCGCCGCACAGGCGCGCATCACCCGGCTGAAGGCGGTGTCGGCGGTGACCTCCCATGTGCTGCCGCGCAACTGGCGGCGGAAGCGGCTGGACAGATGCACGCCATCGGTACGGAACACCATGCGCGGGTCGGGCGACCACCACAGGATCGGCTCGCCCTCGCTGAACCATGGAAAGATGCCGCCCGCATACGCGTTGAGCAGGCGCGCCGGGTGCAGGTCGCCGCCCACGGCGAGCAGGCCGTCGGGCTGGCGCAGGGCGGTCTCGGCCGGCGGGAAGGGGGCGTCCGGCGCGTCGGCCAGGCGCCAGGGCAGCTGGCGGGTCATGCCGGCATTGTATTCGTCGCGGCCCCGCGTGAATGCCGCGGTAGATGCCAACCTTGGTTGGCAGGTCACCCGTCCGCGCGAAATGGCCCATGCCCCTGCAGCTCCTGCTGGTAGCGCCGCACATCGCGCCGTTCCTGCCGGCACCAGTCCTGCAGTGCTTCTGCGAAATCCGCATCAGCCACCCAGTGCCGGCTGCGCACCAGCGTCGGCAGGAAGCCCCGCGCCAGCTTGTGCTCGCCCTGTGCGCCGGGTTCGAAACGGCTCAGGCCTTCGCGCAGGCAGTACTCGATGCCCTGGTAGTAACAGGCTTCGAAGTGCAGGCCGGGCAGGGTGGCGCCGCCCCAGTAGCGGCCGTACAGCGTGTCACCGCCGCGCAGGCAGAGGGCGCCGGCAATCGGCTGGCCTTCCTGCTCGGCCAGGAACAGCACCAGCCCGCGTCCCAATGAAATGGCCAGATGGCGCAGGAAAGCCTCGGTCAGCGCCGGGGCATTGCCGTACTCAAGGAAGGTCTGCAGGTAGAAGCGGTACATGGCCTGCAGGTCGGCGCGACTGGCGTCGTCGCCATGCACCACGCGGAAGGTGATGCCCTGGCGCGTGACCTTGGCCCGTTCCTGGCGGATGTTCTTGCGGTGCTTGTGGTCCATCGCGCCAAGGAACTGGTCGAAGGTCGCCCAGTCACCCGGGTTCTGCCACTGGAACTGCACGTCTTCGCGCAGCAGCCAGTCATCGCCGAACAGCGCCTCGTCGCCGGCGGTGTGGAAGTTGATGTGGGCCGACGACACGTCCAGTGCCGGCAGCGCCTCGCGCAATGCCGACAGCAATGCGGCCCGTCCTGAATCGTGACGCGCCAGCAGGCGCGGCCCGGTGACCGGCGAGTACGGCACCGCGCCCAG
The DNA here is from genome assembly GCF_049384345.1 of Stenotrophomonas sp. CASM110. Classification (NCBI taxonomy): domain Bacteria; kingdom Pseudomonadati; phylum Pseudomonadota; class Gammaproteobacteria; order Lysobacterales; family Lysobacteraceae; genus Stenotrophomonas; species Stenotrophomonas sp. CASM110. The sequence continues at coordinate 210,542 of NZ_JBMRGI010000001.1, read as the reverse complement.
CCATTTCGGGTAGTAGTCGCGGCCATGGCGGGCATAGGCGTTGGCCCAGGCATGGTCAAACACGAATTCACCGTGGGAGTTGGTCTTCAGGTAGCCCGGAATGGCGCCGACCAAGGTGTCGCCTTCCCAGAGCGTGAAGTGCCGGGGCTGCCAGCCCCAGTCCTCGCGCAGGCAGCCGTGCTGTTCCAGGCCGGAGAGGAAGGCGTGGCTGACGAACGGGTTCTGGCCGTCGTGCAGGGCATCCCAATCGGTGGCGGGAATGGACTGCAGGGAGTCGAGGAAGCTGGCGGAGGGCATGGTTGGCAAGGATAGGCCAGGTGGATCACGAACGGTGTTGGCGAGGCTGGGTTGGTTTGTTCCGGTTGGGGGTGAGGAAAGTTTGAACTCTCCATCCGTGTGCGCTTGGTTGCGGAATGCCTGAATGCACAGGGGCAGAGTGAGCTGCGCCGCTGGAGCGGTGCATTCACTCTTTGCATGGAGTAGCCAAAATGAACCAGGAATTTCGCCTTGGATCCCTTTCTGTCCTGCTGTCTCTTCTGGGTGGCGGACTGTTGATAAGCCCCGCGCAGGCCGTTGACGCTCCTCCTGCGGTGGAGCAGGACACTGGGCTCGACATCCTCTTGACCCAGAAGGCGCGCGACATTCTGGAGCGCGTTCGTCTCGTGGATGGCCAGGCACGTAGTCGCCGGGTTGAGGTATCAGCAGATATCGCCAACGGTGTAGTGACCGTGGCGCTGGATCGTGACTTCGTTCCTGCCGATTACGGACCGTCGTTCGAGGATCAGCGAAGCGAGATCAGTTTTGGACTACTGCATTGGGCCGAGCAGGTGGCGCCGTTCAGTCGTGTCGTTTTTCTGTATGACGGGAAAGAGATCGAATACTACTTTCCTGAGATAAAGGCTGCGGACGATGCGGCGCGGAAAGCGGGGGATGCGCTGAGGCGGATGCGTGGAACGCCTGGGTCCGGGATGGCATTTGTCGCAGCCGGCCATGGGTATTTCTACAGCTACAAGGACAACCGGTGGGTGACCTCAAGGAATGAATGGAATGGCGTCTCCGAGGGGTTGTTGACTCCGTCGTACGCTGCGGAGCTGAAGGCGATGATCGAGCAAAGGAACCAAATGCCTGTCGTCCGTCCGCGCGTTCAGATCACGGGAACGACTCATCCTCCGAGTGGTGAGGAGTGGTGGACCATAGCTGCGCGCCACGCGATTGCCGAGCAGTATCCGGCCGAGACAAAGATATGGAACACGTACGCAGGCAGTACGCTTTGGGATCGGGAGGAGCGTGAAGACATCAACAGTCGGCCGCTTCTCGCAAACCACCACGGAGCTGAGGTAGCGATTCATCTGCACAGCAATGGAGAACCCTCGGGGGCCGCGCGCGGTACTCGTGTGATCGTGCAACCTGGTAGGCCGATGGATGCTGCTCTTGCAGAGAGTGTCCTGTGCTCGATGAAGGAGCTGATTCACTCGCTACCTGAGTATGCGGCATTCACCGTGGCTCCCGCTCCGCACGCGCTGAACAAGGGGGAGAACCGAGAGGCGCACATGCCATCGATCATCGTAGAGACGGCGTTTCACACGAATCCGGATGATGCCAAGGCGCTGCAGGACCCCGTCTTCCGCTCGGCGTCGATGAAAGGGGTGGAGAAGGGCTATCGCCTGTGGGCAACAGGAAAGACGTGTGAGCCGCTGTCCGGGCAGCCGATCGCAGATGTCGACGTTCCATCCGGCGACTCGCGCGAGGTGGACGTGGCGTTTGCGGGCCATCCGCAATTCCCGATCAGCCTGATCACCCGCAATACGCTGTGCCCATCAGGGTGGAACTGCAGCGGACGGACGGTGGTCATCGATTCGCCTGACCAGCCCAGCAGGATGCAACTCAGCTGCGGTCGCGACAGCGTGGGGACGCTCGGCTGGGAGACGCATGTGTTGGATGCGGATGGGGTCAAGTCGCAGCCCGTGCCTCACACTGTTCGTTGTGTTCCCGATGCGGCCGGCCCTGATCGAAATGGCTTGCCTGAGAATACGGCTGCCGCAGGGATGTAACGAGAAAGGCCGACGCTTTCGCGTCGGCCTTTCTCCTGAGTCGAGCATGGCTCGACTCTACAGAGCATAATCAGCGCTTCAGCTGGCCTTGCCCTGCGCGTCCAGGTAGCGCTCGGCGTCCAGTGCGGCCATGCAGCCGAAGCCGGCCGAGGTGATCGCCTGGCGGTAGTGTTGATCGGCCACGTCGCCGGCGGCGAACACGCCTTCCACCGAGGTCTGGGTAGCGTTGCCGCCCAGGCCCGAACGGATTTCCAGGTAGCCGTTGTTCATCGCCAGCTGGCCGTCGAACAGGGTGGTGTTCGGGTGGTGGCCGATGGCCACGAAGAAGCCGTGGGCATCGATGTCGCGGGTGCCGCCGTCCAGGGTGGACTTCACGCGCACGCCGGTCACGCCGGCGTCGTTGCCCAGCACTTCCTCCACCTGGTGGTGCCAGACGGTCTCGATCTTGCCTTCGGCCACCTTCCTGAACAGCTTGTCCTGCATGATCTTCTCCGCCTTCAGGGTGTCGCGGCGGTGGACCAGGTAGACCTTGCGGGCGATGTTGGACAGGTACAGGGCCTCTTCCACCGCGGTGTTGCCGCCGCCGACCACGACCACGTCCTGGTCGCGGTAGAAGAAGCCGTCACAGGTGGCACAGGCGGACACGCCGCGGCCCTTGAACTCGTCTTCGGTCGGGATGCCCAGGTACTTGGCGGTGGCGCCGGTGGCGATGATCAGCGCGTCGCAGGTGTACTCGTGGCTGTCGCCGATCAGCTTGAACGGGCGCTGCGACAGGTCGGCGGTGTGGATGTGGTCGAAGATGACCTCGGTCTCGAAGCGCTCGGCGTGGGCCTGCATGCGCGCCATCAGGTCCGGGCCCATCAGGCCGTGGGCGTCACCCGGCCAGTTGTCCACCTCGGTGGTGGTCATCAGCTGGCCGCCCTGCTGCAGGCCGGTGATGACGACCGGCTTCAGGTTGGCACGGGCGGCGTAGACGGCGGCGGTCCAGCCGGCCGGTCCGGAACCGAGGATGACGAGGCGCTGGTGGCGGGAGGGCAGGCTGGTGCTCATGTAGACTCGCGAAAAGGTAGATGGGACAAGGCGCTGGCGATGTTTGCGCAGCATCCGTGGCTGGTCATAGAGTGGCGGCTGGGGCAGGGCGATTCAAGCCGATGAACAGAACGCCGTCATCCAGCGGTGGTTTCGGCCCTGTCCGGGCCCGGTCAGAAGTCGCATAACTGAAAACTGACGCCGTCTCATTTATTATCAATCACTAACAGCGCATTCCAAAGGTATGGTCTAAGGTGGCGAAGCAGGTCCCTGAACGCTCCAAGTCGGACGACAGCAAGGCGTCACGTCGCACGGCTGCTGCGGCGACGACCGACAATCCACGCCGCCAGCGCCTCTGGCGCGACCTGGGCCTGATCGCGATCGCGCCGGCCCTGCTCTATCTGGCGGCAAGTCTTTTCACCTATTCAGCGACGGATCCGGGCTGGTCGCATACCGGCAGCGTGGTCGCGCCGGTGCACAACCTCGGTGGTCGCGCGGGCGCCTGGATCGCCGACGTGCTGCTGCAGTTGTTCGGCTACATCGCCTTCCTGCTGCCGGTGGTGCTCGGTGCGCTGTCGTGGATTGCCATGTTCGGCCTCAAGCGCGAGAGCAAGGGCGAGAACGACCTGGACCCGGCGCTGCGCCTGGTCGGCCTGGTCGGATTCCTGATCGCCGGCACCGGCTTCCTGCATGTACGCCTGTTCAGTGGCGATGTCTCCAGCGCCGGCGGCATTCTCGGCAAGCTGGTTGGCAATTCGCTCACGGTGGGCTTCGGTGCGCTGGGCGCGAACCTGTTCGTGCTGGTGCTGCTGCTGGCCTCGATTACCCTGGCCACCGGGCTGTCCTGGTTCACGGTGATGGAAAAGATCGGCCGTGGCGTGATGTCGCTGGCACCGTTGCTGGCGCGCAAGAAGGAAGAAGTCACCGAGTGGCAGCAGACCCGGGTGATGCGCGAGGAGCGCCAGGAAGTGCGCAAGGCCGATGCCGAGGTCCGCGCCAAGCGCGAGCCGGTGAAGATCGAGCCGCGCCCGGAACCGGTGATCGAGAAGAGTGACCGGGCCAAGCGCGACACGCAGATCCCGATGTTCCGTGGCGTCAACGGCGACGGCTCGGACCTGCCGCCGTTGGCCCTGTTGGACGACCCCAAGCCGCAGCCGGTGGGCTACGACAAGGAAACCCTGGACGCGCTGTCACGGCAGATCGAGTTCAAGCTGAAGGATTTCCGCATCGACGCCCAGGTGGTCGGCGCCAATCCCGGCCCGGTCATCACCCGCTTCGAGATCGAGCCCGCGCCGGGCATCAAGGTCAGCCAGATCAGTTCGCTGGACAAGGACATCGCGCGCGGCCTGTCGGTGAAGTCGGTGCGCGTGGTCGACGTGATTCCGGGCAAGTCGGTGATCGGCCTGGAAATTCCCAACGTCACCCGCGAGATGATCTACCTGTCCGAGCTGTTGCGCTCGAAGGAATACGACAAGTCGGCCAGCGTGCTGACCCTGGCGCTGGGCAAGGACATTGCCGGGCGCTCGACCGTGGCCGATCTGGCGCGCATGCCGCACCTGCTGGTGGCCGGTACCACCGGTTCGGGCAAGTCGGTGGCGGTCAACGCGATGGTGCTGAGCCTGCTGTTCAAGGCCTCGCCGAAAGATCTGCGGATGCTGATGATCGACCCGAAGATGCTCGAGCTGAGCGTCTACCAGGGCATCCCGCACCTGCTGGCGCCGGTGGTCACCGACATGAAGGAGGCTGCCAACGGCCTGCGCTGGTGCGTGGCCGAGATGGAGCGCCGCTACAAGTTGATGAGCGCGGTGGGCGTGCGCAACCTGGCCGGCTTCAACAAGAAGGTGAAGGAAGCGCAGGATGCCGGCCAGCCGCTGATGGACCCGCTGTTCAAGCCGAACCCGGAGCTGGGCGAGGCGCCGCGTCCATTGGAGACGCTGCCGTTCATCGTCATCTTCATCGACGAATTCGCCGACATGATGATGATCGTCGGCAAGAAGGTGGAAGAGCTGATCGCGCGCCTGGCACAGAAGGCGCGTGCGGCCGGCATCCACCTGATCCTGGCCACGCAGCGCCCGTCGGTGGACGTGATCACGGGCCTGATCAAGGCCAACATCCCGACCCGTATCGCCTTCCAGGTCAGCTCCAAGATCGACTCGCGCACCATCCTCGACCAGTCCGGCGCGGAAACCCTGCTGGGCCACGGCGACATGCTGTACCTGCCGCCGGGCACCGCGCTGCCCGAGCGCGTGCATGGTGCGTTCGTGTCCGATGACGAAGTGCACCGCGTGGTCGAGCACCTCAAGGCGATGGGCCCGGCCGACTATATCGACGGGGTGCTGGACGAGGTGCAGACGATGGGCGACGGCGTGGTCGTCGGTGCCACCGGCCTGCCCGAGACCAGTGCGGCCGGCGACGAGTCCGACCCGCTGTATGACGAAGCGCTGCGGGTGGTCACCGAGACCCGCCGCGCCTCGATTTCCGGCGTGCAGCGCCGGCTGAAGATCGGCTACAACCGTGCAGCGCGACTGATCGAGGCCATGGAAGCGGCCGGCGTGGTCAGCCCGCCCGAGCACAACGGCGACCGCACGGTGCTGGCACCGCCGCCGCCGAAGTAAAGCCCGACGTATCCCCCACGACGTCCAAGGAACCGACGCATGCTTCACCCCGTACCAAGCGCGCTGGCGCTGGCGCTGGCAGCCTTCCTGGCTGCCGGCCCGGCACTGGCAGAAACCGCCACCTCCGCGCCCGCCACGGCGCCGCCTTCCACCAGCGGCGATACCGAAGCCAGCAATAATTTCAGCATTGTCCGTTACCGCGCCGACTACCAGGTGCGGCCGGATGCGGGCAATGTGCAGACCGAAACCTACGAAGTCCTGCTCAAGACCAAGGCCTCCGTCGAGCAGTTCAGCCAGGTGCGGCTGAGCTACAGCGAAAAGATGGAGACGCTGGAAGTGCTCGGTGCCTACACCATCACCGCCGATGGCCAGCGGCGCGACGTGCCGGCCGATCGCATCTACACCCAGGAGAGTTACTCCAGCGCCTCGGCGGCGATGTATGCCGACCGCAAGGTGCGGGTGATCGTGTTCCCGAACCTGGCCCCGGGCACGCGCCTGTACTACCAGGTGCGCCGCACCCAGGCCACGCCGTACTTCCCGGGCTATTTCGGCCTGTGGGAGACCTTCAACGTCTTCACCGAGTACGAAGACGCCGAGGTCACCCTGACTGCGCCGGCCAGCCTGCCGATGTTCGTCGACAGCCGCGGCGTGCAGGGCAGCGATCGCCCGACGGTGAAGAACGGCCAGGCGCAGTGGCGCTGGCGCTACCAGCGGCGCGAAGCCATGCCGGCACAGAACTGGTCGGCGGCGGGCTGGGAGTTCGGCCCGAACATCATGGCCAGCACGTATCGTGACTGGTCGCAGATGGGACGCGCCTACCAGCTCAAGGCCGGCCCGGCGGCCGACGTGACCCCGGCGCTGCAGGCGCTGGCTGATGAAATCACCGCTGGCATCAGCGACCGGCGCGAGCAGGCCGATGCGCTGTACCGCTGGGTGGCGCAGAACATCCGCTATGTGGCGGTGTACCTGGGCAATGGCGGCCTGGAGCCGAACAGCGCGCAGAGCATCCTCGACAACCACTATGGTGACTGCAAGGACCATGTGACGATCCTCGAGGCACTGCTGGCAGCCAAGGGCATCACCAGCTCGCCGGTGCTGATCGGTGCCGGCGGTGGCCCGACGCTGCCGAAGATTCCGGTGCTGGGCCGCTTCAACCACGCCATCACCTACATCCCGGAATTCGATCTGTACCTTGATTCGACCACCGCGTGGGCCCGCTTCGGGCAGCTGCCGGAAGGTGACCTGGGTGCGCCGGTGATGCGTACCCGCGACGCCACGCTGGCACGCACCCCGGCCAACACGCCGCAGCGCAATGCCACCTCGATGGAAGTGCGTTTCACCTTCGACGCCAACGGCAACCTGCGCGGCGAGACCATTCCGAAGCTGGGCGAGAACGCCGAGATCGGCATGCGCGCCCAGTTCTCCCAGCTCAACGCGCAGAATCGTGCGCGCGCCGAGGAGCAGATCATGGCCGCGTCCGGTTTCGACGGGCGAGGGCAGCTGCAGATCCAGGGCGTGCCGGTCGACCTGACCCGGCCGTTCGGCTATCGCATGGCCTTCCAGGCCGAGGACTACGCCGACTTCAGCGTGGCCGGCGGCATGGCCGTGCCGGATCCGCCGGGCGGCGAGTCGGTGCGTGGCCTGTACGCCACCGCTTCTGCGCCGGCCAACGAGACGCCGTTCTACTGCAATGCCAGCCTGCGCGAGGAAACCTATCGCCTGCAGTTCCCGGCCAATGCGCCGATCATCGCCATCCCGGCCAACCAGCGTTTCACCAACGCCGCTGGCGAGTACCGCGTGGACTGGAGCCGCGAGGGGCAGGACGTGATCGTGCGCCATCGCTTGCAGCAGAACGCGGTGCGTGGCCCGGAGGCGCTGTGCCAGCCGCAGGACTACACCGCATTCCGCGCGTTGTATCGCGAAGTGCGGCGTGGCTTCCGTGGCCAGGTGCTGTACGGCAAGCTGCCGGGCTCGGGCGGCTGAATCGCCGATGGACGTTCAGGGCGGCATAATGTCGCCCTGATCGCCCATTCATCTTTCCCCGGGCACACTGGCAACCACCTTTCCTGGCGCCCGCGCCCACAGGATTCCCGCATGAACTTCCGCTTCCGTCGTTTCCTTGCCACCACCACCCTGGCCGTGGCCTGCGCCGCCGCCGGCAGCGCCTGGGCAGGCGCCCGCGATGACCTGAAGACCTTCACCAGTGGCCTGAAGGGCCTGGATGGCCAGTTCAGCCAGCAGGTGTTCGACAGCCGCGGCAAGGTGAAGGAATCGACCAGTGGCCGCGTGGCCCTGTCGGCGCCGCGCCTGTTCCGCTGGGAATACGTGCGCCCGCACGAGCAGTTGATCGTGGCCGACGGCAAGAAGGTCTGGATGTATGAGCCGGACCTGGAACAGGCCACCGTGCGCGAGCAGGGCAAGGAAGAGCAGAACAGCCCGCTGACCGCGCTGATCAACCCGGCGCTGCTGGAGCAGCAGTACGACGTCAGCGAAGAGGCCGCGCAGCGCGATGGCCTGCAGTGGCTGTCGCTGTCGCCGAAGCGCGAGACCGAAGCCAGCTTCCAGTATGCCGCGCTGGGCTTCAATGCCCAGGGCCTGGCCAAGATGGAAATCACCGATGCGGTTGGCCAGCGCACTGTGATCAGCTTCAGCGGCTGGAAGCGCAACCCGGGCTTTGCCGCCGGCACCTTCAGCTTCACCCCGCCGAAGGGCACCGACGTCATCGGTAATTGATCAGGGCGCCGGGCATGGCCCGGCGCTAGCTGCTCTGGTGGGTGCCAACCGTTGGTTGGCACGCTTGGGATTTGCCGGCCAGCGGCCGGCACTACCGAAATTGCTGGCACGCGCTCGCGGTACAATGACCGGGTGGCAAGACATCGTTCAACTTCCTTCCTTGGTCCCGATCTGCTGAGCGTCGATCGGGAGCACCTGCGCCCGCTGGCCGAGCGCATGCGTCCGCGCACTCTCGACGAAATGGTTGGGCAGAAGCGCCTGCTGGCGCCGGACAGCGCGCTGCGTCGCGCGGTCGAATCCGGTCGCGTGCATTCAATGATCCTGTGGGGGCCGCCAGGCTGTGGCAAGACCACGCTGGCGCTGTTGCTGGCCGAATACTCCGACGCAGAATTCCGTGCCATCTCCGCCGTCCTCTCCGGCCTGCCGGAGGTGCGCCAGGTGTTGGCCGAGGCCGCGCAGCGTTTCGCCGAAGGCCGGCGCACCGTGTTGTTCGTGGATGAGGTGCATCGCTTCAACAAGGCGCAGCAGGACGCGTTCCTGCCGCATATCGAGTGCGGCACCATCCTGTTCGTCGGTGCCACCACCGAGAATCCGTCATTCGAACTGAATTCGGCGCTGCTGTCGCGTTGCCGCGTGCATGTGCTGGAAGGCGTTTCGCCCACAGACATCGTTGAGGCGCTGGAGCGTGCGCTGGGTGACCGCGAACGCGGCCTGGGTGAAGAGCGCATCGAGGTCGCTCCCGAGCTGCTGCTGGAAATTGCGACCGCCGCCGATGGCGACGTGCGCCGTGCGCTGACCCTGTTGGAAATCGCCGCGGAACTGGCGGGCGGGGAGGGAGGGCGCATCACGCCGCAGACCCTGGCCCAGGTGCTGGCCGATCGCACCCGTCGCTTCGACAAGGGCGGCGAGCAGTTCTACGACCAGATCTCGGCGCTGCACAAGTCGGTACGCAGCTCCAACCCGGATGCCGCGCTGTACTGGCTGACCCGCATGCTCGATGGTGGCTGCGACCCGTCCTACTTGGCGCGCCGGCTGACCCGCATGGCCATCGAGGATATCGGCCTGGCCGATCCGCGCGCGCAGAGCATGGCGCTGGAAGCCTGGGACATCTACGAGCGGCTGGGCAGCCCGGAAGGCGAGCTGGCGTTCGCGCAGCTGGTGCTCTACCTGGCCAGCACCGCCAAGTCGAACGCCGGCTATGCCGCCTTCAACCAGGCCAAGGCCGACGTGCGCGAGAGCGGCACCGAAGAAGTGCCGCTGCACCTGCGCAATGCACCGACCAAGCTGATGAAGGAGCTCGGCTACGGCGCCGAGTACCAGTACGACCATGACGCCGAGGGTGGCATCGCGCTGGACCAGACGGGTTTCCCGGATGCGATGGGCGAACGGGTGTACTACAACCCGGTGCCGCGTGGCCTGGAAATCAAGCTGAAGGAAAAGCTGGACCGGCTGCGTGCCGAGCGCGAAGCGGCGAGGGCGGCAAAGGGTCGCTGACCCGGTTTATGTAGCGTCGAGCCGCGCTCGACTCCGCTCTGGACCGGGCCAGCAGCGCCTGCGGCAACGGCAGCCGAGCATGGGCTCGGCTCTACAGGGCCAACGGCAGCCGAGCATGGGCTCGGCTCTACAGGGCCAATGGCAGCCGAGCATGGCTCGGCTCCACATTGTTCCCGGCGGCGGTCTTTGGCACACTGCGCGGCCACTTTTTCAAGGATTGATGCCGTGCAGGAAATGATTCTGCCGTTGAAGCGCTACGCCCAGTTCGAGGGGCGTGCCAACCGTCGTGAGTACTGGATGTTCCAGCTGTTCATGCTGATCGTCTCCGCCGTCCTGATGGTGCCGCTCGTTGCCGGGCTGGTGATGCAGTCCGACGTCCTGGGCATCGCGTCGATCATCCTGTTTGTCGTGTTCTGGCTGGCCACGTTCGTGCCGGTCATCGCCGTCACCGTGCGCCGCCTGCACGACTGCAACCAGTCGGGCTGGATGTACCTGCTGGCCTTCGTTCCGTTCGGCGGCCTGGTGATCTTCGTATTCGCGCTGCTGCCGGGCACGCCGCAGGAAAATGCTTATGGTCCGGTGCCTTCGGGGCCGTGACATTTCGCGAGTCGGGCATGGCTCGACTCCACAAGAGGCAAAGAAAAGAAGCCGGCATTTCGCCGGCTTCGTCTTTACTTGATGGTGCAGTCGCCGAAGGACAGGTAGTCCGTGCCGGAACTGAACTGCAGCGTGCAGCTGGCGGTGAACGTCGCGCCTTCTTCCAGTGCGCCCAGCTTGGCCGCCTGCTGTTCGTCGTCGCTGGTCAGCCGGGCCAGGACATTGCCCTGGTCGTCGCCGGCCTCGATCAGCGGCTCGCCCGCCAGGTTGCTGGAAACGCTCAGGGCTACGGCAGTGAATGTCACCGTCTGGTTGAGTTGGTCCATGCCCAGTGACGAATTGCCGGCTTCTTCAAAGGCCTGGTAGAGCGTTGGCAGGTCCTGTGCGGCATGGGCGGCCAGCGGCGCAAGCAGGCCGAGGGAGAGGGCGATCAGGGTGGTGTGCTTCAAGGGAGTCTCACAATCATGGGATCCAATCCCATGCCGGTTGTGTGCAGATGAACGCGACCCGGATGGCGGCAAGTGCCCGCCATCCATGGCTGCGCTGGAAGCGGGGCGATCCAATGCCCCGATGGGCGGCAAAATAGGGGAATTGCTGCCCCTTGCGCAACCCGGGCATGCGCGCGCGTGATACACAGCGTGACGTTTGATCGATGTGATAATCATTCGCGTTTAAGGTAGACTGCGGTCCCTTGTGAACCGGCGGCCCTGGGCCGCTTCTGCCGCCGCTGATGAAGCACTTTGTTCCGCCTTCGCGCCGTGGTCCGCTGGCCCGCGGCTTGGCCGCCTTGATGATGGGTCTGCTCCTGGCCACCCCATATGCCCATGCACAGCAGCGCAACCCGCTGCAGAAAATCGGCCACACCGTACTCGACGAGCCGGCGGCCAGCTATCGCTTCGAGCATTTCGTGGTGGACAGTCCCGACCAGCAACGCCGCTGGCGGGTGAACCTGGCGATTCCGGCCAAGGCCGGCAAGACGCCATCCCCGGTGCTCTACGCGCTGGACGGCAACGCCGTCGCCATGGTCCTGGATCAGCCGTTACTGGCCGAGCTGGCCGCGCGCAAGGCGCCACCGGTGCTGGTGCTGATCGGCTACGACAACGACCTGCGCATCGATTCCAAGGCGCGCACCCGCGACTACACCGCATGGATCGACCGTGCCGACGATGAGAGCGGTACGACCCAGGCGGTCGGCGGTGGTGGTGCGGCCTTCCTGGATGTGATCGAACGCCGCATCAAGCCGGAAGTCGAGCGTCGCGCACGCATCGATACGCAGCAGCAAGCGCTGTGGGGCCACTCGCTGGGTGGATTGTTCGTGCTCAATGCGCTGTACACGCGTCCGGCCGCCTTCCAGTCCTATCTGGCCGCCAGCCCGTCGCTGTGGTGGAGCCAGGGTGCGGCGCTGGGGGATCCGGAACAACAGTTCGTGCAGAACGTGCACGGCCAACCGGCAAGGCTCTGGCTGATGCTGGGCGGTGCCGAGCGTGTCGGTGATCGCGGCAAGCGCGACATGAACAATCCGCGCGTGGTCGCGCACCTGCGCCGCATCGGTGGCGCCACCCCGGATGCGGCGATGCAGCTGTCCGAGCGCTTGGGCAAGGTGCCGGGCCTGAGCGTGCAGTACCGCGAGTTCCCCGGCCTTGGCCACGGCCCGATGCTGCCGGCGTCCTTCCATGCGGCGCTGCATGAGCTGTACGGCGTGACCGATCGCAGCGCCGGCGATGGCGCGCCCAATGGCGGTGACAACGCCGCCGAATGAATCCCTTCGCACGCGCTGCCGTGCGACCCCACTACCCAGGCGAGGCTGCCGACGTGCAGCGGCCCAGGCAACCGATGACCCCCGCGCCACGTGGCGCGGCCTACGTGTGCAAGGAGCCTGCCATGTCGTTCCGTCCGTCTCTCCGTCTTACCTCTCTCGCTGCCGGCCTGCTGCTGGCAGTGACCGCCACCGCGCAGCCGGTGTTCGACCAGCCGGCCAACGCCACCTTCAAGGGTGAGGTCGTCTCACGCGGTGAGAACGTGGTTCCCGGCAGCACCGCCGACGTGGTCGGCCGTGGTTTCGTGCCGGGCCAGAAGGTCAGCCTGCTGCGTGGCGACAGCGTGCTCAACGCACAGCCGGTGGTGGTCGATGCCGATGGCAACTTCAAGACCCAGCTGAGCATTCCGGCCGACGCGGTGCCGGGCACCCACCCGGTGGTGGTGCGCGCCAGCCAGCCGGCTGCGGCCACGGTGCTGAAGCTGCGCGTGTCGCCGCAGTTGCCGCTGTCCGGCCAGGCGCAGTTCGCCACCCGGTCCAGCAAGCTGGTGCCGGGCCTGTACCAGTCCGCCTACAGCGCCGCCAGCAACGCAGTGTTCGTGACCTCGGCGGTGGGTCGCCCGCCGGTGACCCAGTCGCAGCTGCTGAAGCTGGACCCGACGTCGCTGAAGGTGACCAGGGCGATCACCCCGGCGCAGGTGCCGGGCAGCACCAATGGTGCGGTGTACGCGGTCTACGGCGTGGGCGTGGATGACACCAACGGCAATGTCTGGGTGACCAACACCCGCCAGAACTCGATCGCGGTCTACCGGCAGAAGGACCTGTCGCTGGTCCACCAGTTCCCGGCCGACACTGTGCCGCACGCGCGCGACGTGGTGGTCGATGGCACCCGCGGCAAGGTGTTCGCCTCGGCCACGGGCGAGGACCACCTGTCGGTGTTCGACGCCAGGACCTTCAAGGAGCTGCCGGCAGTGACGCTGGAATCCGGCGTGGACGACGGCACGTTCACCCCGATGAGCCTGGTGCTGGACGAGAAGGGCGGCAAGCTGTTCACCGTCAGCATCGGCACCCCGGAAGCGGCGGTGATCGATGTGGCCAGCGGCAAGGTCGAGAAGGTCATCGATCTGGGCAATTCGATCAGTGCCTCGGGCGTGGCCTTCGATGCGGCACGCAACCGCCTTTACGTCGCCTCGCAGGGCACCGACAACCTGCTGATCGTCGACGTGGCTGCCGGCAAGGTGCTGCATGACGTGCCGGTCGGCGCCGGTGCGCTGAACGTCGCCTTCGATGATGCCTCCGGCCTGGCCTATGTCAGCAACCGTGGCGCTGGCACGGTCACCGTGGTGAATGGTGACGGCAAGGTGGTCGCCAATCTTGATGGCGGCACGCTGCCGAACCACGTCGGCGCCGATGGCAAGGGCAACGTGTTCGCGGTGAACAAGTCGCGCGGCGCTGAGGACCCGAAGGGTGACCGCATCACCCGCATCACCCCGAAGCAGTAAGTCACACGGTGGGGCGGCGTGCGCGCCGCCCTGCCAGCAAGGAGAACGAGCATGAACATCGCGTCCCGTCTGCGCCTGTGTGCGCTTCCGTTGGCTGTTTCGCTGGTACTGGCCGCCTGTGGCGGCGCGTCGACACCGCCTGATGGCCAGAAGGCCGCCGAGCCGCCCGCCGCACCGGCCGCTGCCGAAACCGCGTTGCCGGCAGGCTGGCAGCGCGTGGCCGGTGCCGAGCTGCCGGCCGTGCATGACCAGAAGGCGATGCTGCCGGCCAAGGTGCATTCCGATGACGGCGCCGATATCGAGGTGACCGATACCAGCCGGATCATTGCCGGTGGCGACGACGTCATCGCGGTGATCGAAGCACTGGGGCTGGGCACGCAGGTATTCGCCGCGCCGACCAACACCACCACCCAGGCCGGCCTGGCCGCGCCGCACCAGTTCCTGTTCAACCGCACCACCGGCGTGGAGGGCGTGCTGAGCCTGCAGGGCTCGCTGTTCCTCGGCAACAGCCTGCGCCGCCACACCGAGCTGGCCAAAAAGCTGCGCGAAGTCGGTGAGCCGGCGGTGGTCATCGATGATCTGCAGCCGGCCCCGGACAAGGTGCGCAAGGTCGCCGCCGCACTAGGGCTGGCCGAAGCGGGGCAAACATTGGCCACGCAGGTGCAGCGCCAGCTCGACGAGGCTGCAGCGATTGGCAAGGGCCTGGGCCATGCGCCACGACTGATCCACGTATCGGCCACCGGCGCTGGCGGCTCGCCCACTGTTGCCGGTGCCGACAGCGCGTCAGCGCAGCTGATCGCGCTGGCCGGCGGCATCAACATCGGCACCGAGGCCGGGGTGAAGAACTACTCGCAGCTGAGCAACGAGGGGGTGGTCGCCGCGGCACCGGAGGTGATCCTGGTGACCGAGCATGACCTGCGGCTGTTCGGCGGTGCCGAAGGCCTGTGGAAGGCGTACCCGACGCTGAAGCAGACGCCGGCCGGGCAGGCCAATCGGGTCTGGGTGATGCCGGATGTGCAGCTGAAGTACACCAGCGTGGGTTCTGGTGCGGGCGCGCTGGCGCTGGCCAAGGCCCTGGCGGCGTTGCCGGAGGCATGAGTCCGGCGGATCGGCGCCGCCGTCGCGGGCGGACGATGTTGATGGTGGCGTTGCTGGCGCTGCTGGGGGCAGTGCTGGCGTCGTTCGCCGTGGGTCCGTTGCGGTTGCCGCCGCTGGAGGTGATGCAGGCGCTGGCGGTGAAGCTGGGCCTGCTTGACCCAGGGGCAGTCAGCAGCCGTGATCTGGCCGTGGTCTGGCAGCTGCGCATTCCGCGCGCCCTGTTGGGCGCGATGGTCGGTGCGTCGCTGGCGATGGCCGGTGCCAGCCTGCAGGGCCTGTTTGGCAATCCGCTGGCCGACCCCGGCATCGTCGGTGTCAGCCAGGGTGCTGCGCTGGGTGCGGTGGCTGCCATTGTTCTCGGCGCTGCCGGTGCGGCCGGCTGGCTGGTGCCGGTGGCAGCCTTCGTCGGCGGCGCGCTGGCGATCGGCCTGACCTATGCGCTGGCCCGGCCCGGCAAAGGCAGTGGGAATGCCACGCTGCTGCTGGTCGGCATCGCGATGGCCGCGTTCTGCTCGGCGCTGATCGGTTTCCTTACTTACATCGCCAGCGAAAGCGAGCTGCAGTCGCTGGTGTTCTGGCAGATGGGCTCGCTGGCGCGCGCCAACTGGGCCGACGTGGCCGCGGTGGTGCCGCTGTTTGCGCTCGGCGTGTTTGCGCTGCAGCGACTGGCCACGCCGCTGGACATGCTGGCGCTGGGTGAGCGCCAGGCGCAGCACCTGGGGCTGGACGTGACCCGTACGCGGCGTCGCCTGGTCGCGTTCAGTGCGCTGCTGGTGGGCGCAGCGGTGGCGTTCGCGGGCTCGATCAGCTTCGTCGGCCTGGTGGTGCCGCACGTGGCGCGACTGCTGGTCGGCCCGGGTCATCGCTGGCTGCTGCCGTTGTCCGGGCTGCTCGGTGCGCTGCTGATCGTGGTGGCCGACACCGCCGCACGCACGCTCGATCCACCTGCGGAGATTCCGCTGGGCCTGTTCTCGGCCGCGCTGGGTGCGCCGTTCTTCCTCTGGCTGGTGCTGCAGCAGCGCCGCAAGGCGGCGCCATGAGCGTGCTGCTGAAGCTGCACGAGGTGGTGGTGCGCCGCCAGCAGCGCGAGATCCTGCATGGCATCTCGCTGGCGTTCGAGCCGGGCACGGTGACCGCGCTGGTTGGCCCGAACGGCGCGGGCAAGTCTACGTTGCTGGCGGTGGCGGCCGGTGACCTGCGCGCCGATGCGGGGGAGGTGAGCCTGCTGGGCAAGCCGTTGGCCAGTTACAAGGCCGGGCCGCTGGCACGCGAGCGCGCGGTGATGCCGCAGGAGCATGGCGTGCGCTTCGCCTTCAGCGTGGAAGAAGTGGTGGCGATGGGACGGTTGCCGCATCCGCCGGATCCGCGTGTGGACGATGCACGGGTGGAAGCTGCCATCGATGCCGCCGAACTGCAGGCGCTACGCCTGCGCGAAGTGCAGCAGCTGTCCGGTGGCGAGTCCGCCCGGACCACGTTCGCGCGCGTGCTGGCGCAGGACACGCCGCTGCTGTTGCTTGATGAACCGACCGCGGCGCTGGATCTTCGCCACCAGGAGCGTACGTTGCGCAGTGTGCGTGCCTGTGCCGAAGCCGGTGCGTGCGTGATCGTGGTGCTGCACGATCTGAACCTGGCCGCCGGCTATGCCGACCGCATCGTGCTGTTGGAGCAGGGCAGGGTGGCGGCCGATGGCACGCCGCTGCAGGTACTCACCGAAGACAACCTGCAGCGGGTCTATCAGCAGGATGTGGTGGTGCTGGAGCATCCGCGGCGCGGGGTGCCGTTGGTGGTGGTGACGTAGTCCGGATCTGCTTCCGTCGCCGCGTATCATGTCTGACCGGTATTCCCTCAATGGACTGATGCAATGATCTGTAGCATTTCGCGCGGCACGCTGCTGGCCGTGTTGGTTGGCTTCGCAGGCGCTGCGACTGCGGCTTCCACCTCTCCGGTTTCGCTGGCCGATGCGGCGGAGAATGCCTCGCTGATCGAGATACGGCATTCCGCTGGCGCGGGTTCTCCTGTTGCGTCCATCCGGACGCAGTACTTCGCCAGCGAGGAAATGTCCGTGAGTTGGGATGACCAGCAGGTGCTGGTGCTTTGCAAGGAGGCGGCATACCTGCAGATTCCCCCTGCCAAGCTCAAGGCCGCTGCGTTGAGCACCGAGCAGCGGCAGATGATCGTCTACCAGGCGCTGATGTCCGGCCTGGGTGCTGTCGCGGGCGTGGTCGGGCCGGCGGGCGAGATGGTGGCTGTGGCGGATGACGGAAGCGAGACCCGCAGCATTGGTGAAAGCCATTGGGCGTACGGTATCGAGCGCTACGACGTCACCACCCAGCGCATGCCGGGCGGCGCGCTGCGTGTGCATTCCCGCAAGACCGAGACCGTGAACACGACGCCCCCGGCGAGCCCGGACGACACGTTCAGCACCGAGGATGACCAGGCGGCACGCCTGTCCGAACTGGCGCCGGTGGGGAGCTGGACCGAGGTGCTGATCCATGGTGGCCCGCAGCTGCCGCACATTGACCCGGCGACGTCGCTGAAGGGGTGGATTTCGATGGGGGATGACCAGGCGGCGACCGTGGCCGAGGCGCGCACGCTGCACGGCTGCAAGTAAGGGCTGAGAGGAGGCAGATCCCTTTGGCCAGGGTCAAAGGGATCTGACCCCGATCATTGTCGGCCTCATCGTTCCATTTATGTTTGCAATATTCACTTGCGTGCCAGATTGGCAGGTCTAGAATGCGCCCCATGAACCGGATGCCGCTCCTGAAGTTTTTCACCCTGACCCGCGCCAACGCGGAACGGGCGTGTCTGCCTGGAGCCCCACGAGGCCGTTGAAGCGGCCATCGCTGGACCTTCGACAGAGCGCCCCCCGGGGCGCTCTTTTTGTTTTTGTTTTTTTTGTTAGTCGACTAACAGTCGACTCTACCCAGTCGACGCTACCCAGTACTGCAAAGGAGAACGTGCCATGCACCAGATCGCCGAGACCGAACGCTAGCCGCGCACCCTGTCGCCAACCGGGGGGCGCGGCCCCTGAAGTTGGCTTTGCAGGAACCTCTATATGAACACCCAAGTCCTTTCCCGTCGTCGCAACCTTGGCATCATTGCCCACATCGACGCCGGCAAGACCACGCTGACCGAACGCCTGCTGTGGAAAAGCGGCGAGATCCACCGCGTCGGTGAAGTGCACGACGGCAACGCGACCACCGATTTCTCGGCGATCGAACGCGAACGCGGCATCACCATCGGCGCTGCCGCCGTGCAGGCGCAGTGGGCGCCGCGCGACCTGCCGCCGCATCGGCTGACCCTGATCGACACCCCTGGCCACATCGACTTCGCCATCGAGGTCGAGCGTTCACTGCGCGTGCTCGACGGCGCCGTGGCCGTGTTCTCGGCCGTGGATGGCGTGCAGCCGCAGTCCGAAACCGTGTGGCGCCAGGCGCGTCGCCACCGCGTGCCGCTGATCGCTTTCGTCAACAAGATGGACCGCGTCGGCGCTTCGTTCGAGCGCGTGCTGGAGCAGCTGCAGGACAAACTGCGGGCGCGGCCGTGGGCGCTGGGCGTGCCGTTGGGCAGCGAAAGTGGCTTCAACGGCTGGGTCGATCTGGTCGATGAGCGCGTGCTGCAGTGGCAGGATGGTGCCGCAACCACGGTGACCCCGTGGGACCAAGCGGCGCGGGCCCAGTGGCAAGCCCAACGCGATGCGCTGGTCGAGGCCGTGGCCGATCACGATGAGCAACTGGCCGATGCCTGGCTGGAAGGTCGCGTGATCGATGCCGGGCAGCTGCGCGCGGCGATCCGCCGGGCGACGCTGGCGGGTGCGGGCGTGCCCGTGCTGGCCGGTGCTGCGTTCAAGGACAAGGGTATCGAGACGCTGCTGGACGCCGTGGTCGATTACCTGCCGTCGCCGCTGGATCGCCCTGCCGTCAGCGCCGAAAGCGATGAGGGCGAGGTCGTGCTGCCGCCGGACCCGGACGGTCCGCTGGCCGGCCTGCTGTTCAAGATCACCCACCAGCAGCACGGCGCGTTGAGCTTCGTGCGGCTGTACTCGGGCACCTTGAAGGTGGGTGATGCGGTGGCCAGTTCGCAGCATCCGCAGGGGCGGCGTGTCAGTCGCCTGGTGCGGGTGCAGGCCGACCAGACCCACGACATCGAACAGGCCGTGGCCGGTGACATCGTTGCAGTGCTGGGCTGGAAGGATGCGGTCAGTGGTGAAACGCTGAGCGGTCGTGCGCAGCCGCTGCGCCTGGAGAACATCCAGGCACAGGCACCGGTGCTGGCGTGGCGGTTGGAGCCGGCGCGTGCGGCCGACCTGATCCGGATGGCACAGGGTTTGGCCAGCCTGGCCCAGGAAGATCCCTCGTTCCGCGTCGAAACCGATCGCGACACGGCGGAGACCCTGGTCTGGGGCATGGGCGAACTGCACCTGGAGGTGATGGTCGAGCGCCTGCGCAGCGAATGGAAGGTCGACGTAGGCGTAGGTGCGCCGCGCGTGGCCTACCAGGAGACGCCGATGCGTGCGATGACCGGCGTCGTCGGGCGGCTGGTCAAGCAGACCGGCGGCCAGGGCCAGTTCGCGCACGTGGTGCTGGATGTATCGCCGCGCGAGGACGACCAGGTCGTATTCAACGACCGCATCGTCGGTGGCGTGGTGCCGCGCAGCTTCATCGCGGCGGTGGAGAAAGGTGTGCGTGCTGCGCTGTCGGAAGGCCCCCAGGGCCATCCGGTGGTCGGCATCGAGGTCAGTCTTGTCGATGGCCAGACCCATGCCAAGGACTCCTCGGAGATGGCGTTCCATCGCGCAGGCGCCGAGGCGATCAAGGCGGCGCTGGCCGAAGGCGGCACGCAGCTGCTGGAGCCGGTGATGGCGGTGACGGTGCATTCGCCGTCAGCGTCGGTGGGTGATGTGGTCGGCGACCTCAACCGCCGCCATGGTCGCATTGCCCGCATCGACGATCAGGATGGTCGCGCCGAGGTCAGTGGCTTCGCACCGCTGGCGCAGCTGGTGGGCTATACCACCTCGCTGCGTTCGCTCAGCCAGGGGCGGGCCAGCAGCGAGGCGCACCTGCATGGCTACGAGCCGGTGCGCGCTGCATGAAGAAGGTGAGGGGAGCCCGTTCGCGGGCTCCCTTTTTTGTGGGTTCGGGTTTCCGCATCCATGCATGGCGTGGATCTACCGGGTGATCGGGTCGCGAGCTCTGCACTAGATCCACGCCATGCGTGGATGGGGCCCTCGCGATGCGTTTTTTTGCATTGCGATGCAACAAAACTGCAGAAAAAGCTGGATTAAAGTGATGCCTCACGATAAATTGCGCACCCCCCGTTGCTCGCCGCCGCCCGCACCCCTCTCATGCGTGATGACAAAGACCCCGGAACCCTGGAGCTGACCCTGCCGCGCAAGCGCGGTCGTCCGCCCAAGTTCGGGTATGCGATGAGCGATGCGCAGCGGGCCGCACGCTATCGTGCGCGCCGGGCAGGGCAGGCCAACCACGCCGATGTGCGCTCCTGCAGCGACATGGTGCTGCTGGACAAGATCCGTGCAGCGGTGAGCGCGCGCGACACCGAACTGGCCGGGTTCCTGGTCCACGTGCTCTGGCAGCGCTACCCCCTGCAGCTGAAATAGTTCGCTGGCGGGGTGGCCGTTGTCATCGAGCTTGTTGATAATGCGGGATTCAGGTTGTTCCCGCTGGCGTGCCCGGGATGGCAGGCGCGCATGATCGAACGGTTCCCAAGATGACCACCACCAGCGACACCACCACCGAAGCGGCGCCGAGCGGCGCTCCCCTGTTCTATACCCGTCCGGTGCCGCTGCAGGCCGATGTGCACGCCGATCTGCGCATCCTGCCGGGC
Source organism: Stenotrophomonas sp. CASM110 (assembly GCF_049384345.1). Classification (NCBI taxonomy): domain Bacteria; kingdom Pseudomonadati; phylum Pseudomonadota; class Gammaproteobacteria; order Lysobacterales; family Lysobacteraceae; genus Stenotrophomonas; species Stenotrophomonas sp. CASM110. The sequence goes on along the minus strand of NZ_JBMRGI010000001.1, from coordinate 189,823 downwards.
AAGCTCGAGTTCGCCGCCGGCAACAACGCCATTCCGCTGGTGCTGGGCGAGTTCTCGCTGGCGCTGCATCATTTCCCGATCCTGTTCGCCGGCCCCGGTGCGGTTCCGATGGCTGCCGTCGGCGTGTCCGACCAGAACCTGTTCATCAAGGACGGCCTGTGGGAAGACGAGGCCTATATTCCGGCCTACCTGCGCCGCCACCCCTTCATCTTCATCGACACCGGCGCGGAGAATGACTTCCTGCTGGGCATCGACGAAGAAAGCCCGCGCGTGGTCAAGGGCGGCGAGGAAGGCCAGCCGCTGTTCGTTGACGGCAAGGCCACCGAAATGGTGCAGCAGGCGCTGGAGTTCTGCGGCCAGTACACCCGCGAGCACGAACAGACCTTGGCCTTCTCCAAGGCCCTGACCGACAACGGCCTGCTGGTCGAGCGCAACGCCACCGTGCGTACCCCGGATGGCCGCGAGTTCAACCTCAATGGCTTCCTGGTGGTGGACGTCGAGAAGTTCGTTGCGCTGCCGGAAGCCACCGTGGTCGAGTGGCACCGCAGCGGCTGGCTGGCACTGATCCACCAGCACCTGATGTCGCTGGGTCGCTTCAATGACCTGACCCGTCGCCAGGTCGAGCGCCTGGCCGCCTGATCAAGGCATTGGCAGGGTTCCCGCTGGGCGGGAGCCCTGTCCGGCCTTCAGCACGTCCAGCAGGCGCCGCGCATCGGCCCAGTCCGGCGCGGCGTCATGCGCCAGGTCGACCAGCTCCGCCGCGATGGCCGCATGCTCGCATTGGCCCAGCATCTGCAGCGTGCCCTGCAATCGGTGCGCGTGATGGCCCAGTGCCGATGCATCCGCTCGATCAATAACCCGCTCCATGTTGCCGAGCTCATCGTGGATGTCGGCGATGTAGGCCGCGTCCATGTCAATCGTCTGCGCGGCTGCGCCCGGGCCCTCTGGTCGCGCAATGCCGAGCGCAGGCAGCAGCTGGGCGGCGCGCAGCGGCTTGGCCAGCACCGCGTCGAAGCCCGAGCGGTGGCAGCGTGCGCGATGACGCCGTCCGGTGCGGGCAGACAATGCGATCAGGCGAACGGTGCGCCCGGCAGACCCGCGTAGCTCGCGCGCCAGCACGTGACCATCGGCGCCAGGCAACCCAATGTCGATCAGAGCAGCGGAGCGGGGCTGTCGTGCCTGTTCGGCCAGGGCACTGGCCGCATCTTTCACGGCGCACACCTCTGCGCCCCAGCGCCGCAGCTGTTCGGCGATCACGTGGCGATTGAGCTCGTGGTCCTCGACCAGCAGCAGGTGCAGTCCGGCCAGTGGCGTATCGCCCACGGGCATGTCCTGGGCATCCACGCCGGTGCCAGCCGGGCACACCGGCAGGCGCAGGATGAAGCGACTGCCACGGCCCAGCACGCTGTGCACGGTGAGGTCGCCGCCCATTGCGCGGGCCAGCTCGCGCGCGATGGAAAGCCCCAGCCCACTGCCGCCACGCCGCTGTCCGCTGCTGCCTTGCTGGAAAGGCTGGAACAGGGTGGCTACCTGCGCCGGCGCGATGCCGATGCCGCTGTCGATCACCTCCAGCAGCAGCGCCCGAGGACGCGCCGCCGGCATCAGTTGCAGGCGCAGCTCGATGCGGCCGGAATCGCTGAACTTCACTGCGTTCGCCAATAGATTGCTGGCAATCTGGCGTAGCGCATCGGCGTCCACCAGGATGTTCGACGGGGATGCGCCCTGGGCATCGAGATGCAGCTGCAGGCCTTTCCGCTGGGCCTGTGGCCGGATCGCCTCCAGAGCCTGCCGGCACAGCTGGGTTGCATCGCAGGGTTGCGCATGCGGCTTGAAAGCGCCGCTCGCAAGGCGCGAAAAATCCAGTGCGCGATTCAACAGGCTGCGCAGGGATTGGCTGGCGCTGCTGGCAGCGGCGAGCAGGTCACGCTCGCCCTTGGGCAATGTCGATTGCCCCAGCAGCTCGATCGAGGTCAGCACGGCCTGCGCCGAGTTGCGCATCTCGTGGCTGATCACGCCGATGGCATGCGCGCTGCTTCGGTCACCGCGCGCCCGCAGGTGGCGCATTGCGAGCCACAGCAGCGGCAGGGCAATCAGCAGTGGGGCCAGCAGCAGCCACCCGCGCGGGGGCGACGCCTGCATCCAGTCCAGTGCATTCCCGGCCGCGGCAGGCAGGGTCTGGCCTGCCCATAGGTGGAGCAGGCTTGCGTGCTCTTCCAGTGTGATCTCCCGCAATGCCTGTTCGATGCGCCCGAGCAGTTGCTGGTCTTCCCGACGAACCAGCAGGTAAAGGTCGGTGGAGAAACCGCTATCGAACGGCTGCAGGCGCAGGCTGCCATTGAAATGGCGTCGAACCAGGGGGCGCAGCGTGGGCTCCAGGCCAATCGCCACGTCCGCCACGCCGGCTTCGACTGCCGCCAGTGCTGCATGCCGGTCTGGCAGCTGCCGCAGCCGGACCTGCGGGTGATGCGCGTGCAGCCAGCTGGCGTAGGGCCCGCCTTCAACGACGGCGATGACCCGGCCGTCGAGTTCGCGCATCTCCCGTGGCAGCCACTCGCCGGCGCGTCCGGCCAACAGGGTGGCGCCGCCACGGAACGGGGTGGACGCGGCAAGGCCGGGGCAGGGCAGCGCCTGGTGCCTTGCGCCGCCAAACACCATGACCAGGTCAGCCTCGTGATGGCATACAGCGAGGATCGATGCGGCGGTTGTCGGGTAGGGGTGTTCCAGGAAACGGAATTGGGCGTGCCGCGCCACCAGGTTGGCATAGCCATGGGCGAGCGTTGGCGGTGATGACGGATCGGCCAGGGCCGCGGGCAGGGGGCGCAGGGAGGGAGTCGTGGCGACCCGTACAGTGCTGCCCGGCAGCCAGCGTGGCGAGCGGATATCTTCGGCCGAGGCAGCCGGCAGGAGAAGGAGCGCCAGCAGCCCCGTGGACAGGAAGCGGCGGCGCAACGGCGGCTGGCGCCTCACGGTGTCTCCAGTCGTTCGCGCAGTGCGTAGATTTCCACGTCGCTGCGCAATCCCAGCTTGCGCAGCACAGCCACCTTCTGCGTGCTGACAGTCTTGATGCTGCGGTGCCGCCGCAATGCGATCTCGGAGACCGTCAAGCCTTCCAACAGCAGGCCGAGTACTTCGCGCTCGTTGCGGCTGAGCTCGCCGCGATCGCCGGCCAGCCTGACGTCCGGTGGAACCCGGGTCAGGCCCTGGGAAACACGTACGATGGCGTCGGACAATGCAGCAAGCGGTTCCGCCTTGCTGACGAATCCGTTGAGTCCGGCATCGATCAGGCTGTTGAGGTTGGTGGTGGGGCAGAGCGTGGCGAAGGCCAGCAATGGCGTGCGCGGGAATTCCCGGCGCAGCAGCGCAACCAGCTCGAGGCTACCCAGGTCGTCACGGGCAAGCGTGAGATCGATGATGGCCACATCCACTGGTGTGCGTTGCAGGCTGCAGAGCAGTTCGTTGCTGCAACCGTGGCTGGCGACGATGTCGAAGCGGAGATCGCCTGACAGGTGCAGGGCGGTGCCGCGACGGACGACTTCGTGATCGTCCAGGAGCGCCAGGCGAAGCCGACGCGGTGCAGGAAATCCATTCATGCGCGGGAGGTGGTCGGCGCCCATGGGCGTGGCCGCCATTCTGGCGCCGCTGTCGCGTCGAACATCGAATTCGTTGCGTTTTTACGACTATTCCTAAAGATCGATGGACGCAGTTGATCGGCCGGGGCTTACGCATTCGTGACGTAAATGGATGGGGTGCTGCAGGCGTCCCGTCGTGGCTGCCGGAACCATTAATGTGACGCGTCACGCCGGCGTGACCCTGCGCCCCTGACCTGACTGGTTGACGCCGTCAGGGCAGGGCAGGGCTATCGAGTCTGCACGCGGGGGATCGACATGCGACCCAGGAACTGCGCCGGGGTGATGCGGGGCAACTGTTTGGCATGGGCGTCTGAGAAGTGGCGCAGGCCGCCCCAGAGTGCGGTGTCTCCGATCAGGAAGCAGCGGTGCTGGGCACGGGTGACGGCGACGTTGAGCAGATTGGGCTTGCTGGAGGCCCAGTGCGCCGCGCCCACCGTGTCCGTGTCGCAGCCCAGGACCATCCAGACAATGCTTTCCTCCTTGCCCTGGAAGGTGTGCACGGTGCCGACGCGCTCCCTGCACCACGTGCGCAGTTCGGTGGTGCGTGGCGCCTGCGTGCCGGGTGGGGCATCCGGGCCAAGCCAGGCGTCCTGGCTCCGCAATCGCTCGAGCAGGGCATTCTTGATGCGCTTGAAGGGCGAAATGATGTAGACCGGGGGAAGGCTTCCGGTGCTGTGGTAGAGCGCGGCCAACGCCTGCTGCACCAGGTCGATCTGGCACGGCACGACCTGCTTGTCGCTGGTGCGGCCGGGGGCGTGTACCCAGGCGCTGCTGCCGATGTCCAGGCTGTCGGCGGGTGGCCGCGCCGCACTGGGTTCCCAGGGGTTGGAGAAGATCATCTTCCCCTCGTAGGCAATCGTGTTGGCAATGGAGAACATCGGTTCGACGCAGCGACGATGCACGCGCAGCGGACTGCCGATCCAGAGCGGCGAGCCGCCGGACTCCATGCGGGCACCGAGCGGGTTGGCCTCGTCGGCCAGTACCTGTACGGAGGTCTTGTCGGGCGAGACGTTCACGCCTGCGGGCAGTGCGCTGGTTCGGCCCAGCGCCTGCAGCAGCTTGACCGGCACGGTGAACACCGGCTCGATCTGCAGCGGATCACCCACCACGACCGCGCGCCTGGAGCGCAGCAGTGCACCGACTGCCGCCTGCGGCACGGCCTGGCCAGCTTCATCGATGAACAGCCAGCCGATCGAGTCCGGCCCGAGGTGGCGGAACTGGCGTGCGACCGAGGCGAACGTGCTGGAGACAACCGGCACGATCATGAACAGGCTCTGCCAGATGGCCAGCGCATCGCGTGGCTCCTGCAGCCGCTTGCCACTCAGCAGGTGGCACAGTGCAATGACATTCTGGGCGAAGCCGCCGCCCTTCTGCACCACTTCGTGCAGCCAGGCCTGGTGAAGCTGCAGTGCCGCCACGAAGAGGTTGGCGCGCTGCTCGTTGAGCTGCTCGCTGTTCCAGACTCCCTTGATCTGCCAGTCCTGATCTTCCAGTTCGGCCGCGTCGGCGGGATGGGACGCGGTGCCGAATTCGGCTTTCAGTTGTTCGAGCTGTTGCGTCATTCCAGCCCATTGCTGCGCCCGTGCCTGCGCGGCGGCCGATGCCTCGGCCAGGGTGCTCGCGGTTCGGCCCAGGTGCTGTTGCGCCGTATCACATTGCGTCCCGAGTTCGAGCCCGCGCTGGGTCCATCGGTGTTGATGATCTGCGTTCTGCACCATTGCGGCCGCATGGCTGTGCGCGCGCTGCCGGTCAAAGATGCGGGCCCACCAGCCAGGCTTCTCTTCCTTGAGCAGGATGCGTTGCGCCTTGAGCAGGGCGAGCTGTTCATCGGATCTGCTGCGCTGGCCCTCGAGTGCACGGCACTGCTGTGCAGCTTCCTCATGCGCGCGCTGTGCATCGCGAAGCTGAGAAGTCGTTTGCCGGCAGAAGCTCTCCTCATCGTTGCCGCTGATTTCACGGCTGAGCGAGGCGAGCCGATCAAGCTTTTCGACCAGGCCATTGACGATCGCATCGGCCTTGCCGAACGCCTGCCTGGCCTGCTGGAAGCTCATGGCTGCTGGGTTGTCCCGCCACTCCCAGAGCGACTGGTGGCGGGCGCGGTCGTAGCCCTTCGGGGTTTTGCCATCTTTTGGGGCGCTCCTGCTGATGGCCCGCACAAGTGCCTCGCGGTTGGCCTTCCTGCCCAGCGCACAGCTGATCAACCCCCAGGCATCGCTGTCTGCCGCCGGTCGTTCATAGGCGCCCCTGCCGTTCCATTCGAGCAGGTTGCGGGCCAGTGGCCGCAGGTAGTCGAAGGTCACGTCCCCTGTGCTGTTGCGCCAGCGCGACCCTCCGGGCTTGCCCAGTGACCGGCTCTTCGGCAGGTCACGCGAAATATTCTCCACGGCGGCATTGTTCGACGATGCGACCACCATCTCGAAGCCGGTCAGGTCGGCCTTCAGTGGCGAGACCCTGCACGGCTTCTCACCTTCGAAGTTCACTTCGCGGGCTGGGCCGAGCGCAGCGGCTGGCGTCGCGTACTGTGACAATGCACGTGCACGCCGCACGATGTTCTCAGCGAAGACCTCACGCAACAGCGTGGTCTTCCCGGTTCCGGGCGGGCCATTGACCGAGAAGATGCCTGAATCGCGCACCTGCTCGAAGATGCTGTTCACAGCGAACTGCTGCATCAGGCTCATCGTGTGTGCAGGATCGCCGGGCCAGTGGCCCCGATTGATGTGGCGCGGGCGCAGCCGGTCGGCAATCAGCGCATGGCCTTCTGGGGTGTAAAGGTCTTCGCGTCGGCTTTCAGGCAATGGGCTCAGATAGGCGCGTAGCGGCGCACTGGCCTTGCCCTGGTCGAGTGCGCCGATGGCCCGCGCGATATCCTCGACGAAGAAACTGTTGAGGATGCTGATCTCCGCGTCCTCTTCGGGCTGGGCCTCGTCGTCCTCGACGTCGTCCGCTTCCGCCGTTGGCTCGTTGTCCGGCCCTGGGGGTGTGGCTTTTGCTGCCCGTTCCGGCTTCGGCTTGTCTTCAACGCTTTTCGCCCGGATGACCAGCAGCGGAGCGGACGCGTCGCCCGCGGAAGGGTCATGACCCGACCAGTTGCACAGGATGTCGAGCAGGCGCAACAGGTCGTCGGGGCTGCAGGGCGTTGGGCCCTCACCCTGTCCGGCGGGGGTGGCAGCGGCGCTGCGGAACGTTGCTACGTCGCGCTTGAGTGCTTCAAGGCTTGCCTGGAAGGCGTCGAAGTCCAGGCCCTGCAAGCCACGCCTGGAGATCGTGCCCAGTGCCCACGGAACGGTCGATACCGAGATTTCACCCAGCTGCAGCACGCCCTCGGCGCTTGCCCGCAGGCTGGCCGCGCAGGTCAGGCCTTCCAGTTCGGCCCGTTCGTCCTGTTCCAGCGACTCGTCTCCGCTTGGCGTCTCAGCCAGTACCCGCTGGGTGATATCGGCCAGCTGGGCTTTGTCGAATATGCCGAGGTAGACATCGAATCCGCTCAGCCTGCGACCGAATGGCAGGGGTGGGGACCACAGATCCTTCGGGTCCAATCGCTCGAGCTGATCCCTGGACAGCTGCCGTACGCTCCAGTCCGCGTCCTTCGACTCAAGGACCTGGCCCTGCAGATCGTAGGGTATGAAGAACTCAACCCTGTGCCAGAAGCTGAGGATCGCGCGATGACTGGCCTGCAACGTGTTGCGTCGTTCTTCCTTCAACTGCCTGTTCCTTCCATTGTGAAATCCGCCACGACCGGAATGCACCCTTCGTCGGCCATTGTGGCCCGCGCGCACAGCCCTGTATTGGCCATTAGCGGCCGCCGCGGTCGAGTCTTGAGTGTTCGCGACCCCGGCGCCAGCTACTGCAGGCAGGGCAGGGGCGGCGTCGCTGTACGCACGGGTCCGGCAGCGGCTGCGCGCATGCTGGATGAACAATGCGGCAGCGGTGATGAATGCGACATCCGGCGCAAGCAGATGTCGACACGCCCTGCCGTCAGCAGGTGCTGCGTGGGGATGACCGATGGCTCAGCGCACCGACTGCGGCACGCGCCTCAGCTTTGCGGTGTCGTAACCCATGGCCGCGATGCGCTGCACGGCCTGCTGGTAGTCGCTCTCGGACACCTGTGGCGTGCGTGCCATGTACCACACGTAGTCGCGCTTGCTGCGCGCGACGATGGTCTGGCCGTAGTCATCGCGCAGCCAGGCAATCACATACTCGGCCTGGATCGGCCAGATGAACTGCATGCCCCAGATGGCGCCGTTGCCGTCCTTCTCGACCCGTCCAACAGGGTGCATCGACTTCTGGGGGGCGTCGAAGCTGCCCTTGCGATAGGTGAAGGTGGTCTGGATGCGCCCGTCGGGCTTCAATGCGTAGCTCTCCACCGCGTCGAAAGCTTTGCGCTCCGGCCATGAGGGGATGTGGGCGATCACATACCAGTCGCCCATGAAGCGTGGCACGTCCACTGAGGGCGGGCGGGGCAGGGGACGGGTATCGGTGGAACTGCAGCCGGAACCAAACAGGCTCAATGCCAGCAGGGGAAGCAGCGAGCGCATGCGCATGTCACACCTCAACGGGGGCGGAACAGATAGTGGGCGACCAGCCACTGCTGGCCGTCGTCGTAGCCGAACAGCTCGGCGCATGCCATCCAGAACATGCGCCAGCGCTGCCACCAGATCTTCGCGGCGGCCTGGCCGTAGGTCGCGACCAGCACTGGCATCACCGCCTCGCGTGCTGCATCCTGGTTGGCCAGCCAGTGGTCGGCCGTGCGCTGGTAGTGGGTGCCGTCCAGCAACCAGCGCTGGTCAAGCCGCAGGTCGCGCTGGAAATGCAGCAGCGTGTCGGCCGCCGGCATCAGGCCACCAGTGAAGAAATGGCGGCCCATCCAGTTGTCGCCGCCCTCGGTCTCGAACGGGTACATCAGCGTGCGGTGGGCGAAGATGTGCACGAACAGCGCGCCGTCGGGCTTCAGCCACTGGCTGATGCGCGCCAGCAGGCGCTCGTAGTTGCGCACATGCTCGAACATTTCCACCGAGACGCAGCGGTCGAAGCGTGCGGTTGGCAGCTCGAGCTGGTTGACGTCGCGGGTGATCACCTCGACGTTGTGCAGCCCCCGGGCCTGGCACTGCGCCATGATGTGCTGGCGCTGGCTGTGCGAATTGGACACGGCGGTGATCGCGGCGGTGGGATAGCGCTCGGCCATCCACAGGGTCAGCGAACCCCAGCCGCAGCCCAGTTCGAGGATCTGCTGGCCATCGGCCAGTCCGGCGCGCTGGCCGTACAGCTCCAGCATGGCGTCCTCCGCCTGGTCCAGCGTTTCGCGCCCGGTTGGGTAGTAGCAGCTGCTGTACTTCAGGCGCCTGCCCAGGCAGGCCTGGAAGAAGGCCGCCGGAACCTCATAGTGCTGGCGGTTGGCCGCGTCGGTATGCAGCGCGAGCGGGCTGTCGGCCAGCTCGGCGATGCGACGGCTGAAGCGTGCGGACTGTGCTTCGATACCGCCCAGCATTTCCTCGTGCAGGCGTTGCGCGCACAGGCGACGGATGCCGGCGCGCAGCGCGGCATCGGGAACCAGGCCGCGTTCGGCCCAGGCGATCAGCCCGGTTTCCGCGTCGTCGGCCGGGGTCAGTGACGGAATCGCGCTCATGCGGAATGCTCCTTGGAAGGACGAGGGAACCAGGGGAAGAACATCGGCGTGCTGCGCTGGTAGGCGCGGTAATCGTCGCCGCGGCTGCGCAGCGCCTGCTTTTCGGTGAACGGAATGCCGCTCAGGTAGCGCAGGAACACATACATCAGCAGCGGGCCGGACCACGCCAGCCACCATAGCGGCGAGCCGACCGCGAGCAGGACATAGCTGAACCAGTGCAGCCACTCGAAGAAGTAGTTGGGGTGGCGGGAGTAACGCCAGAGCCCGGCGCGGCAGGTGCGACCCTGGTTTGCCGGATTCGCGCGGAACCGGGCCAGCTGATGGTCGGCCAGGCTCTCGCCGCCGACGCTCAGCAGCCACACGAGTGCGGCGGCCACGACCCACAACGTCATGCTGGTCTGTGGATTGGCAGCCACCGCGACGAAGGGCAGGGCGAACAGCACGACCAGCAGTGCCTGGGCCATGAAAAAGCCGAAGATCTTGGCTTGATGCCCTTGCCAGTACTCGCGCAGATAACGGTAGCGACCGTCTTCCTGTTCATGGCGGACCCGATGCCACAGGTGCAGTGCCAGTCGGCTGCCCCACAGGCCACCGAGCACGCCCAGTGCAATCCGTGGCGCCGCCGCACCATCGCCGAGCCAAGCCAGCAACAGGGCCGAAGCACCCACGCCCTTGGCCCAGAGCACATCGACCACGCCGATGTTGCGGTGGCGCCGCTGCCAGGCCCAGCCCCAGCTCATCACAAGCACGGCATACAGCAGTACCCACACCAGATTGATCATGACGGCGCTCCGGCCAAGGGCGGCGGGATGGTGCGGGAGCCGCGACGAGCGGCCATGCACAGCAGCGAAAGCGCGATGCTCCAGCCCACCCCCAGTACCAGCAGGCCCTGCCACAGCGGCGCAGTGAATCGAACCGCATCGAAACCGCGCGCTGCGGAGAGATAGGCCAGCGGGGCCAGCAGCAGGCCGAACGCGGCTGGCAGGGCAGGGTGGCGCAGCAGGAAGCGCATCGAAGTGGTCAGCGTCATCGCAAACGCGGCCCACAACGCCATGATCCAAAGGGGTGGCGTCCAGCCCAGCGGGGCCGCGGCGTAGCGTACGGTGCCGCTGGCGGCGGCACTGGCGTCGACCAGCCACGCGCAGGCCAGCGCCAACAGCATCAGCCGAAGATCCAGCCGAGGTTGCGGCGAGGTCAGCAGCTGGCTGCCGATGTAGAGCGACGCTGCCAGCAGCGCCGGCCATTGCCAGCCGCGCCCGGCGCCGGCCACGGCGCACAGCCAGACCAGCTGGTTGCCAAGCAGATTGGCCCAGAACCGGCGCACCTCAGCCGCCTTGACCCGATGCGCCAGCGGGACGATGCCCGGGGCGCGCCAGCAGCAGATGCGAAACGCCGATCGAACGCTCCAGGAAGCCGCCCTCGCAATAGGCCAGGTAGAACTCCCACATCCGGCAGAAGCGCGTATCAAAGCCCTGTGCCTGCACAGCGGGCAGCTGGGCAAGGAAGCGTTGGCGCCAGGCGCGCAGGGTCAGTGCGTAGGAGTGGCCGAAATCCTGCTGGGCGACCAGCTGCAGGTCACTGGATCGGGTCTTGGCCGCCATGATCGCGTTGATCGACGGAATGAAGCTGCCCGGAAACACATAGCGCTTGATGTAGTCGACGCTGCGCCGTGCCTGCTCGTAGCGGTGATCTTCGATGGTGATGGCCTGCAGCAGGGCGACACCATCAGGCTTGAGCAGGCGCTGCAGCGTTGCCATGTAGGTGTCCAGGTATTCGGCGCCGATGGCTTCGATCATCTCGATCGATACCAGCTTGTCGAACTGGCCCTGCAGGTCGCGGTAGTCCTGCATCAACAGCGTGACCTTGTCCTGCAGCCCGGCGACGCGGACGCGCTCTCTGGCCAGTGCATGCTGCTCGGCGGAGATCGTGGTTGTGGTGACGTGGCAGCCGTAGTGCTGCGCCGCGTGCAGCGCAAAACCACCCCAGCCGGTACCGATCTCCACCACGCGGTCGCCCGGCTTGAGCTGCAGCTGTTGGCAGATGCGGTCCAGCTTGCGCCGCGAGGCGGATTCCAGCGATTCGCCCTCTTCGGCGAACAGGGCCGAGGAGTACATCAGGTCCGGTGACAGGAACAGGGCGAAGAAGTCGTTGCCGAGGTCGTAGTGCGCGGCGATGTTGCGGCGGCTGCCTTCACGGCTGTTGCGGCGCAGGCGGTTCCAGCCGCGCAGCAGCCAGCCTCCCACGCGCGCCGGGCCGTGTTCCATGCTGTCGAGCAGATCGCGGTTGCGCACGAGCAGCCGTATCAGGGCGACCAGGTCGTCACAGCGCCATTCGCCATGGATGTAGCTTTCGCCGGCGCCGACGCTGCCCTGGGCCGCCACCTTGCGATAGAACGCCGGGTCCTCGATGGTGACGGTGACATGCAGCTCACCGCGGGCATCGCCCAACCAGACTTCGCCCAGCGCGTCGCGCACGCACAGGCGGCCGTCGCGCATCGGGGCGAGCTGGGCCAGCAGGCGGCGGCGCAGGAAGGCATCCAATGCGCCGGGGCGCGGCAGCGCGACCGAAGGAATCATCGAATTCATCGCGGTTTCTCGGCAAGGGTAGGGTGGTCGTGTACGGGATTACGTTTCAGCCACAGCCGCAACGCATGCCAGTGGATGGCGGCCACCACCTGGGTGGTCATCAGTGGATAGCAGGCCAGGACGCGGGCCAGCCCGCGGCCATCCAGGGGGTGTCGTTGCATGACCTGGGTGGCATCAAACTGGCGCACGCCGTCGCGCCAGACCTGCATGTGCACGCGCAGGTCCTCATCAGGGCAGTTGAACCGCCAGTCGTAATGACAATCCATCGGCATGAAGGGCGAGACATGGAAGCATTTGTCGAACCGCCAGCGCAGCGAGGTGCCTTCCTGCGTGGCCGTTGCGACCGGCAGCACGTAGGCGTGACGTTCCTTCCAGGGTGTGTTGGTGATCTCGGCGACGATGCAGTCCAGCGTGCTGCCATCGGCCCGGTAGCAGTAGTAGAAGCTGACCGGGTTGAACACGTGACCGGCGAAGCGCAGATGGGTGAGCAGGCGGACCGGGCCGGTGGGCCGGTAGCCCAGGGTTGATGCAGCGTGGTCGCGCACTGCATCGGCCAAGGGCCGCGCGGGATCGCCGAAGTAATCGCTGCGACGGAACTCGGCCAGATTGCGGCGATTGATCGACCACAGCCAGCGCCCGGCGAACACGCTGTCGAGTTCATCCAGGTCGAGCAGCAGCTGTGCGATCGGATAGCGGAACGCATGCGGGTGTGGCAGGTGCCTGCGGTGCGCCACCTGCCCGAAGTAGAGCGCACTGGCGCTCATGCGGCCACCTCGCCGGGAGCCGCCATGACGTGGTGCGGTTCACAGGTGCGCAGTGCATCGACCACGCGGCGGGCGCTGCGGATGCCGTCCTCATGGAAGCCCCAGCCCCAATAGGCGCCTGCGAACCAGGTGTGGCGGCGGCCCTGCAGCTCGGCCCAGCGCTGTTGCGCGCGCACTGCGGCATGGTCGTGCACCGGGTGCGCATAATGCAGGGTGCGCAGCACCTTGCCGGGGTCGATTGCTTCGCTGCGGTTGAGCGTGACCACCAGGGGCGTGCTGCCGGGCAGGCCCTGCAGCTGGTTCATGCAGTAGCTGACCGTGCAGGGCGCAGCAGGGTCGCGGGGCACATGGGCATTCCATGCCGCCCACGCCTTGCGGTTGCGCGGCAGCAATGACGCGTCGGTGTGCAGCACCGCTTCGTTGGCCTGGTAGCGGATGGCGCCGAGCACGTCGCGTTCGATGGGGTCGGCGTCACGCAGCAGCGCCAGGGCCTGGTCGCTGTGGCAGGCCAGGATGACCTCATCGAAGCCTTCCACGCCGGCCGCGCTGTGCACGCGAGCGCCCCACGGCATGCGCTCGACCGACTGTACCGGGCACTCCAGCCGCTCATGCACCCGCCAGCGGGCGCGCAGGGCATCGACATAGCGGGCCGATCCACCGCTCACCACCCGCCACGGTGCACGCCCGGTCATCTGCAGCATCTGGTGGTTGGCCATGAACTGGGCCAGATAGCGCGCCGGGAAGTCCATCACCGTGGCCGTCGGGGACGACCACAGCGCGGAGGCCATCGGCAGCAGGTGCTCGTCGATGAAGGCATCGCCGTAGCGCTGGCTGCGCAGGTACTGCCCCAACGTTGGGCCCTCGTCTTCTGCCAGCAACAGGGGGGCATCGCGGTAGAACCGGCGCAGGTCGGCCAGCATGCCCCAGAAGCGCGGCGACACCAGGTTGCGGCGCTGGCAGAACAGGCCATCCAGCGAGGTGGCGTTGTACTCCACGCCGCTGCGCTCGCTGTGCATCGAGAAGCTCATCGTGGTCGGCTGCGAGGCTACGCCCAGCTCGTCGAACAGTGCGGTCAGCAGCGGGTAGTGCTGGGGATTGAACACGATGAAGCCGGTGTCCACCGCCATGCGGACGCCATCCACCTGCACGTCGTGGGTGTGGGTATGGCCGCCCAGATAGTCGTTGGCCTCGAACAGCGTGACGTCGTGTTCGCCGTCCAGCCACCAGGCGCTGGCCAGTCCCGCAATGCCCGAACCGATGATCGCGATGCGCATGTCAGTACCTCGCCTTGGCCAGCACCCACTCGGGAATCGGCTTGAGCCCTTTGACCAGCCCAAGCGCCGCCATCGCGCGCAGTCCATACCAGGTCAGGTCCACTTCCCACCAGCGGAAGCCCTGGCGGACGGTGCCCGGGAAGAAGTGGTGGTTGTTGTGCCAGCCTTCGCCGAAGGTGAGCAGCGCCAGCCAGAGATTGTTGCGGCTGTCATCGCGGGTCTCGAAGCGGCGGCGACCGAAGCGATGGGCCAGCGAATTGATGGTGACCGTGGCGTGGAACAGCACGATGGTGGAGATGAAGAAGCCCCACACCAGCAACTGCGAGCCGGAGGTATGCAAGCCTGGCGCCCAGCGCTCCAACCCGGCGCCCAGTGCATACAGCGCTGCGGCCAGCAGTACCGGCACAGCCGTATCGAAGCGGTCCAGCCAGCGCAGCTCCGGGTAGCGCGCCAGGTCGGGCACCCGCGACAGGTCGGTGGCAAAGGCCTCGCGGGTCAGGAACCAGCCCATGTGGCTGCGCCAGAAGCCGCCCTCACGGGGGGAGTGCGGGTCCAGCGGCTGGTCGGCGTGACGGTGGTGGTGGCGATGGTGGGCGGCCCACCACAGCGGCCCGCGCTGTACGCTGGAGGCGCCTATCACCGCGAACACGAACTGCACCGGCCGCGATGCCTGGAAGGTGCGATGCGAGAAGTAGCGGTGGTAGAACGCCGTGATGGCGAACATGCGCACCGCATAGAGTGCTGCAGCCACGATCACCGCTGTCCACGAGATGCCCACCCAGATCACCGCGATGCAGGCCAGGTGCATCAGCGCGAAGGGCACGGCGCGCACCCAGTCGATCCGCCCCGGCCGCTCGTCGGTGGCCTCTGCGGCGTTGCCGGTATCGAACCAGCGCTGCAGCGTGCGCAGCAGGCGCCAGCGTTGACGGGGGAGGGGCGCTACAGAGGCCATGGCGGATCTCGGCGGGTTTCGTGTCTTCCTCTACGCGGCAGAAGGCCCACTGGATGCGGAGTGCGGCAGGAAATTTAGATTTCACCTGGCCGTAACGGTGCAGCGATCTGTCAGCGGCTGCGCCCAGGCCTGCTGCCATTCGCTGGCGGGGCGACCAGCCGCTGCGGCGATGAAGCGCACCGTCACCTGTGGATAGGCACCGCGTTGATCGCGCAGGTTGCTGGTGCCACGGAACTCCAGCAGGCGCTGGTCAGCGCTGGCGTATACCAGCGCAAGGCGTGGCGCGATGCCGCCGTACCAGGTGTCCAGGCTGACCTCGATCGACTGCGCATCGATCCCCTGCCAGCGCTGCGGGCCGATGCGCCTTACCTGCACCGGGAAGTAGCGCTGCCGCGCTGGGACCAGGAAGGGCAGGGTCACACGCTCGCCGCGCATGAGCGCCTGCCAATGCAGGCGCACCGCCGCGTCGAACCCTGCGTCGATGACCGCGCCGGTCGGCAGGTCGAGCTCGCGCTGCACCGGTGGGCTGCCGGCATCCTCCTTCCACGCGATCGAGACCCTGCCGCTGGCGGCCTCGACCTCGGCCTTCTGGCCGCTGCGCCGGTCCTCCAGGGTATAGCCGCGCGCCTGTGGGGCCGCGCTGGCCGGCAGGTGCTTGCGGGCGAAAGGCCGCCCGTCCGCGCATTGGTACAGCACCCAGCGCTCGGCACCCTCGGCCGCATCGCGTCGCCAGTGCACCTCGCGGTAGAGCAGGTCGCCGCGCGACGACGTTGCTACCCCCTCGCTTCGCAGCCAGGGCGCGGCCAGCGCAACATGGGGCAGGCACAGCAGCAGCCAAGCGGTACGCATCGCGTTCATCCGGGAAAGGAGGGCTGAGGTCATACGGCGGGGATGGGCGGTTGGATGCGCCTGCAGCGGCTGCATCCAATCACGGCCCCTGCGCGTAAAGAGGACAGACCTTCACCCGCCCGCCGCGAACGCCGATGTACCCTGACGCCGCCAGCAACCCCCTCAA
Organism: Stenotrophomonas sp. CASM110; assembly: GCF_049384345.1. NCBI lineage: Bacteria > Pseudomonadati > Pseudomonadota > Gammaproteobacteria > Lysobacterales > Lysobacteraceae > Stenotrophomonas > Stenotrophomonas sp. CASM110. Next base: position 173,981 of record NZ_JBMRGI010000001.1, on the reverse strand, counting down.
CTTCGATACCGCACGCATCGTGTCCAGTTCCCAGCAGCCGAGCAGCGAGCCGACGAACTGGGCCGGTGACATGGACGGCGTGGCACGGCTTCGTGACCGCGACTGTTTCATGCGGATCTATGATTACTTCATGCCGCGGCTGTGCGTATACCTGCGGGGCCTGGGCGTGCCTGACGCGGTGGCCGAGGAACTGGCGCAGGAGAGCCTGCTGCGGCTATGGCTGCGCGCGGCCGACTTCGATCCCGCGCAGGGTGCGCTGAGCACGTGGCTGTATCGCATCGCCCGTAACCTGCACATTGACCGCATCCGCCGCGAGCGCAGCTGGATGCAGGTGCAGGCAGCCGTGGAGGACGCAGCAACCCTGGATGTGATCGAACGCAGCAGCGCCGAACAGTTTGCCGACCAGGCCCGGCTGCGCCAGCGCATCAACGAACTGCCCGCCGTGCAGGCGCGCCTGGTGCGCATGTCCTATTTCGAGGCCAAGAGCCACAGCGAGATCGCCGAGGCGATCGGCATGCCCTTGGGCACGGTCAAGTCGCATCTGCGACGCGCGTTCCTGCAGCTGCAGGCCAAGGTGGGAGGTGCGCTGTGAACCCGCACCACCACCTGCACGAATCGACGTTGATGAGCTATGCCGCAGGCGCGCTGCCCGCGCCACTGAGCGTGGTCGCGGGTGCGCATCTGGAGCAGTGCCCGCACTGCCGCCAGCGCCTGCGCGAGGCCGAGGCGATCGGCTCGGTGCTGCTTGAGCAGACCCAGCCGCCCGCGCCTGATCCACGCCGCGAACAGCTGCGCGAGTCCATGCTGATGCAGCTGGCTGCGGAAATGCCGATTGCCATGGACCAGGCCGCGCGTCCCGTGCCGAAGGAGCGGCCCGAGGCCGACCCGGACCATCTGCCTGCCTCGCTGCACCCCTACTTCGGGGCATCGCTCAGTGGGTTGCGTTGGCGCTGGATGGCGCCCGGCGTGCACTGCATCCGTGCCGAGCAGATGCCTTCGCTGATCATGCTGAAGATCGCCCCGGGCAAATGCCTGCCCATGCACAGCCATGGCCGCAGCGAGCTGACCCAGATCCTGCGCGGTTCCTACAACGATGCGCTGGGGCTGTTCGCACCCGGCGACGTGGCGGACCTGGATGAAGACGTGGAGCATCAGCCGGTGACCGCGCCGGGGGTGCCGTGCATCTGCGTGTCGGCGCTGGATGCACCGCTGGTGTTCAGCGGGTGGCTGGCGCGCAAGATCCAGCGGTTCGTGAAACTCTAGTGCGGCCCTGGCCATGGCTCAGGCACAGACATTGCGGATTCTCCTGACCGGCGCTGCAGGCCTGGTAGGGCAGGGCGTTGCCCTGGCCTGCCAGCGTTCGCCGCAGGTTGCCGGCTTGACCGCGCTGGTGCGGCGCCCGGGCAGCCTGCGCGGACCCGGCAGCGAACGGGTGGTCCCGGACTTCCTGCACATCGACGCGCAGCGTGATGAACTGGCCGGGTACGACGCATGCTTCTATTGTGCCGGTGCGCCACCGGTTGGCACTGCCGAGGCCGAGTACCGGCGCGTGACCCTGGACACCACACTGGCAGTGGCCCGCGCCTGGGCTGCGGTGAATCCGCAGGGGTCCTTCCTGTATGTCTCCGGCGCAGGCGCGGACCCGCAAAGCCGGCTGATGCCGCTGCGGGTGAAGGGCGAGACCGAGCGGGCGTTGCAGGCGCTGCCGCTGCGCGCGGTGATGCTGCGTCCGGGCGGGGTCCGGCCGGTGCCGGGGACAGGTACCCGGCATGCCCTGTTGAAACCCCTGTACTGGGGCGGCGCACCGTTGATGAAACTGGCCGGTGCGCTCGCGCCCTCGCTGATGACCAGCAACCTGGCGCTGGGCATGGCGATGATCGCCCTGGCCGGAAGAGAAAACCCGCCGGCCACGATCGAGTGCGCGGATATCAACCGGATCGCGGCAGGCATGCGCGATGCGTCCGCCTGACCTCAGCGCGGCGCAGCCTCCAGCGCGGTGCGCACTGCCAGCGCAAGGTCACTGCGGGTAAATGGCTTTGGCAGCAGGGCGGCTGCACGCCCCTGCGCGCCAACCGCATCGTGGTCGCGTGGATAGCCTGACGTGAACAGGACCGCGATTGCCGGCCAGCGTTCACGCACCTCACGCACCAGCTCCCAGCCGGACATGCCCGGCATCACCACGTCCGAGAACAGCAGGTCGACCTTGGTGTCCGGCCGTTCCAGCAGCCGCAACGCCGAGGGGCCGTCGTGCGCTTCCAGCACGCGGTAGCCCAGCAGGCGCAGCGCATCGACTGTATGCGCACGGACATCGTCGTTGTCCTCGGCCACCAGCACGGTTTCCTCGCGTGGCGAGTAGCCGGCCAGGCCCGTCTGCGGGACGCGAGCCTCGCAAGGCAGCGCCAGAGGCGAGCGCGGGAACATCATGGTGATGCTGGTACCGCCGCCTTCCACCGAATCGATCAGCACGTGGCCACCGGACTGCTTCACGAAGCCGTGCACCATCGACAGGCCGAGCCCGGTGCCGCGGCCGACCTGCTTGGTGGTGAAGAACGGCTCGAACACGCGCGCCAGGGTGGCCGCGTCCATGCCGTGGCCGTTGTCGCGCACCCGCAGCATCACATACTCGCCGGGGGAAGCATCCGGGAACAATGCGGCGTAGTCGTGGTCGAGGTGGCTGTTGTCGACTTCGATCACCAGGCGGCCGCCGTGCGGCATCGCGTCGCGCGCATTGACCGCCAGGTTCAGCACCGACGCTTCCAGTTGGCTGATGTCGATCTCCACGCACCAGATGTCCTCGGCGGTGCGGATGTCCAGTTGCACCAGTTCGCCCAGCGCCCGCCGCAGCATGTCCTGCATGTCCAGCAGGCACTCGTTGAGGTTGGCTGCCTGGCTGTGCAGCGGCTGGCGCCGGGCAAAGGCGAGCAGGCGCTGGGTGAGGCTGGCGGCACGGCCAACCCCCTTCAGGGCATTGTCCAGGGCACGGCTGGCCATCGCGCCGGCTTCGCCGGCCCGTTCGCTGAGCAGCATGGCGTGCTCGATGTTGCCCGAGATCACCGTCAGGATGTTGTTGAAATCATGCGCGATGCCGCCGGTGAGCTGGCCGACCGCCTCGATCTTCTGCGACTGGCGAAGCGCATGCTCGGCCTGCCGCCGCGCAGTGGTTTCCACCGCCTCCGATACCACGGCGGTGACCACGCCGTCGGCGTCCAGCAGCGGACGCAGCGAGACATCGAAGCTGCGCCGGCCGGTGGGCAGTTCCAGCTCGAGGGAATGCAGCGAGTTGCGACCCTGCGCCGCCGCGGCGACGGCCTGGTCAACCACGGCGCCGACGCCGTCGGTGTTGGCGAACCACAGGGATTCGCCGAAGCGCTGGCCGACAATGTCCTTCTTGTCCGCCAGCACGGCGGCCAATGAAGCGTCATTGGCATCGACCACGCGCCCGGACAGATCCAGCAGCACCTGATGCTGGAAGCTGGATTCAAAGATTGCCTGCAGCCGCCGTTTGCTGGCCCGCAGTTCGGCGGTGCGCGCCTGCACCTGCTGCTCCAGGGCCTGGTTGTCCTCACGCAGGGCCAGTTCGGCCTGCTTCAACACCGATACGTCGCTGCCCATGCAGATGTAGCCGGCCACGCTGCCATCGGCGGCATGCTCCGGCACGCAGTCCATCTGCACGAATCGTGACTGGCCGCTGCGATGCACGAGCTCGACCTGGAAGCTGGTGCGCTCGCCCTGCAGCACGCGTTCCAGGCTGGGGAGGGCACGTTCGAAGGCGCTGATGCCGCTGACATCGCGGGCAAGGCGTCCCAGCAATTCGGCCTGGCTCACGCCATGCCAATCCAGGAACGCCTTGTTCGCGAAGCGGTAGCGGTGGTCCTTGTCGAGCCGGGCGATCAGCGCCGGAACGGCGTCGGTCACCTGCTGCAGCTGCGCCTGGCTCTCATTGAGCGCAGCCTGCGCCTGCACCAGCTGGTTGCGCTCGTGGGCTTCCTGCCGCGCGCGACGGATGGCATCCGGCAAGCGCTGCAGGCGCTGCTTCACCACATAGTCGCGTGCGCCGCGGGTCAAGGCCTGCACGGCCAGCTCTTCGGTCAGGGTGCCGGAGACGAAGATGAAAGGCGTGTGCGGGATGCGCTCGCGCGCCAGCGCAAGGGCGGCATCGCCATCGAATCCGGGCAGTACGTGGTCGGCCAGGATGATGTCGAAGGGGCGATTGTCGATCGCCTCGATGAACGCATTGCGGGTCCACAGCCGCTCGGCCTCGAAGTCGAGGCCTGCGCGCTGCAGCTGTGCGCTGATCAGCTCCGCGTCAAGCGCGCTGTCCTCCAGCATGAGGATGCGCAGGCGCTCACTGCGGCGCGATCCATCACGCATGGTGCTGCCCCGAACCGTTGGGCCGGTGCGGCGGTGGCTGGTTGGTGATGCCCCAGAACATGCCCAGCCCCTGGATGGCATCGAAGAATTCCTTGAAATCGACCGGCTTGACCACGAATGCATTGACGCCCAGTTCGTAGCTCCGCACCAGGTCCTGCTCCTCGCGCGAGGAGGTCAGCATCACGATCGGGGTGCTGCTCAGCTGCGCGTCGCCACGGACCTGTTCGAGCACTTCCAGGCCATTGACCTTGGGCAGCTTCAGGTCCAGCAGCACCACGACCGGGCCACCGTGCATGGCGCCGGCGAACTTGCCTTCGCAGCGCAGGTAGTCCAGCGCCTCGGCGCCATCGCGCACGTGGATGACGTCGTTCAGCAGCTGGCAGCGTGACAACGCGGCCATCGTCAGCTCGGCGTCTTTGGGGCTGTCCTCGACCAGGAGGATCGGCCGCAGGTCCCTCATGGGTGATCTCCTGTGGAACGGGGTAGGGTGAAATGGATCGTGGCGCCCTTGCCGGGTTCGCCCTCGGCCCAGGTGCGGCCGCCGTGGCGGCCGATGATGCGGCGCACATTGGCCAGGCCGATGCCGGTGCCTTCGAATTCCTCGACGTGATGCAGGCGCTGGAACACGCCGAACAGCTTGTCCACGTAGCGCATGTCGAAGCCGCAGCCGTTGTCGCGCACGAAGAAATGGTCTTCGTCGTCGTTGCGTTCGTGGCCGACCTCGATAACCGCCTGCTCGCGCTCGCGGGTGAACTTGATCGCGTTGCCCAGCAGGTTCTGCCAGACCAGGCGCAGCATGGTCGGATCGGCCTCGACTTCCGGCAGCGGCGCCAGCGTCCACTGCACCTCGCGGCCGGCATAGTCCAGGGCCAACGTCCTGCGTACGTCCTCGGCCAGCGCAGCCATGTCCAGCCGCACCCTGCCCACCGTCGAGCGGCCCATCTGCGAGAAGCTGAGCAGGTCATCCACCAACGTGCCGGCCGATTTCGCCGATTCCACGATGGTGTCGAGGAAGCGGCGTTCGGTGTCGTTGAGGCGCTCGCCCGCAGAGCTGCCCAGCAGCTCCGAGTAGCCGACGATGTGGCGGAAGGGAGCGCGCAGGTCGTGGCTGACCGAATAGGAGAACGCTTCCAGTTCCTTGTTGCTGCGCACCAGCTGTTCGTTCAGCTCCGCCATTTCCTCGGCCTTGCGCAGCACGATGTCGACAATGGCGGTGCGCATTTCGTGCGCGGCATCGCAGTCGGCATCACTCCAGGGCAGGCTGCGCTGCTGCACGGTCTCCTTCCACGCCTCGAACGAGTTGCGCGGCGACAGGGCCATGCCGGGCGCATCGGTCTTGCGCGGGTCGCCCCCCCAGCGCACGGTGCGCACGACCTCCGGCCGGAACCACATCAGGTAGCTGTGATGGAGCTGCGAGATCGACACCGCCAGCAGGCCACTGGCCACGTCGGTCAGGTGCGCGGCAGGCGACCAGTCGGCGGCGAGATGATCGGTGCAGTACATTTCCTGCCCGGCGTGCTGGTTGGCCAGCCAGTCGGCCAGGGCCAGCACCTCGCTGGGGGGCGGGCACTGCCCCACGCGCATGCAGTCCCCCTTGTGCACGATGGCCGCGCCGGCCGCGCCGGTCAGGGACAGCAGGCTGGCCTCATCGTAGCGCAGCGCCGCCATGAACTCTTCGTCCCCGGCCATGCGTGCCAGCAGCTTGACCAGCACCGAGCGACGGGCCACGCGTTCCTCGATCGCGCGCGCGCGCTCCTTCAGCGCGATCTGCAGCGACAGGATCTGGCCCATGAACTCACAGGCCGTACGCACGTGGTACGGCAGGCGGCGCGGCTGCACCGCGTGGCAGGACACCAGGCCCCACAGCCGCCCTTCGTGCACCAGCGACACGGACATTGATGCCCCGGTGCCCATGTTGCGCATGTACTGCAGGTGCACGGGCGAGACGCTGCGCAGCACGGCCAGGCTCAGGTCGGTGGGAGGCGCGTCGCGATGCGCTTCCGCGCGCAGCAGCGGTGCAGGGGTGTAATCGCTGTCCGCAATCAGGCGCACCCGGTTGCGGCGGTACAGCTCACGCGCCTGGGCGGGGATGTCCGATTCGGGGAAGCGCAGGTCCAGATAGGATGGCAGCAGGCCGTTGCCGTCCTCGGCCACCACCGTGCCATTCCAGCCTGCATCGAACTGGTAGACCAGGGTGCGGTCGAAGCCGGTGAGGCGTCGCACATGCGCGGCGGCCAGCCTGCACAGGTCTTCCACCGTCGTGGCGGTCTCGATGCCGGACATCAGCTCGCGGATCGCCGGGTACAGCTCTTCCAGCGAACCGGGCTGGCCCGGAACCGGCGCCTCCAGTTCAACCAGAAGGTCGGTTGCAGACCGGTGCACGAGCAGCTGGTGGCGGCCATGGCCATCCAGATGCACCGCGCCCACGTGTGCGCTGCTGCCGACCGTGGCCTGCTGCAACACCGCCTGGAACGGCGCCAGCACGCCACCCAGCACCTCGGCGACGTGTTGCATCAATGGCTCGCCGAACTGCTGCAGCAGGGCGGGGTGGCTGATGGCGCGCTCACGCACCTGCAGCGAGTGCGGTTCCACCACCAGAAGCACACCGTACGGCTGGATCGCGCCGGGGGTATGGATCGGTTCGCGCGCGCAACGCGACAGGGCAGCGTCGTGCGTGGGCTCAGCAGAAGGCATCAAGGGCGGGACTCATGATTCGTGAAGGGCAGGAACGACCCAGCGGTGTATCCGGTAACCATGGATGGTGAAGCAAAAGAGCGTATCCGCCTACCTCCCTGTGCATGTGGCGTGTCCTCCATCTGAAACTGAATTCTTCATACAAGCAGCGATGCGCATGCGGCAGGCGTCTCTGCCGGCTTCGCGGCCAGTGCATCTGCGCTGCACGCCGGCTCGACAGCGGCTGCCCTAGGGTGGCTCGACTTCCGTCGGATACCACGCCCGTGAACCTGCAGACCCTGCCTTCTACGCCGTACCGCATGCTGGCTGACAGTTGCCAGTTCGAACTGCTGGATGTGGATGCCCTGCAGGACCCCGCCAGTGGCCGGTTGCTGCACCTGTATTCGCTGGTGGCCCGTTGCCTGTCCTGCGAGACGGTGTTCAAGGCCGAAGAAGGACAAGGCCTGGTCAGCCATTCGTCGGCGCGTGTGGTGCGTTGCCCCACCGGCTGCGGGCAGCAGGCGTTCAAGCCGGCGCTGTTGAGGAACTGGCGCCCACAGGTCGTGGCCCAGGCGTGAGTGATGCGGCGCGCTGTCACAGCAGCCCGGGGTTGGCTCGCCAGACTGCGAAGTTGAGCGCCGAGGCGAAGCAAATCCAGGCCAGATAGGGCAGCAGCAGCACGGCTGCCATCTTGCGGACGCGCACGAACGCGAGCATCGTCGCGCACACCAGCGCCACCAGCACCAGGATGTCGGCGAAGGCGAGGGCGCCCAGCTTCCAGCCGAAGAACAGCCAGCTCCACAGTGCATTGATGGCCAGCTGCACCAGATAGAGCCACAGCGCAGGCCGCGCGCCGCGCCAGCCGCGCTCCCGCCAGACCAGCCACGCCGCAATCGCCATCATGGCGTACAGCAGGGTCCATGCCGGGCCAAACACACCGGCAGGCGGCGCCCATGCAGGCAGGACGAGGGTGGCATAGAAGCTGGCGGCGGACGTCGAGGCCCACGCGCCCAGTGCGGCGGCAGCGAAGGTGATCGCCACCCATCCCAGAAGGCCATAGGCCTGTGTGCGCTTGTTCATTGCGTGCAACTCGTCAATTGGGGCGTCGGTGTATACGCACCGGGGCCGGCAATGGATGCAGACGGTTGCCTTCAGTGCGACGAGCCTGCAGCACCCGTGCCCTGGCCCGCTGGCAGCAGCGAAGGCTGCTGGTCAAACCACTCGCGTGCCTTGGCCAGATGCCATTGGCGCTGGTCGCCGTCCAGCTCGATGCCCGCACCCAGCAGCCCCCACCGTAGATAGAGATCACCGCGCTTGCGCTGTTCCAGCAGATCCAGCCGCGCGCGTACCGACAGGCGGTCGTTCTCGGCCTGCAGGCCATCGATGACCAGATGGCCAGGGCGCCAGCGCAGCGTCGCCTGTGCCTGTACCTGTCCGGAATCCAGCAGGGACAAGGTCCAGCGCGGGTAGTCGGTGCGCTCTGCGAACAGCGCCAGCAACGGTCGCGCATCGCTGAGATCGAGGTCCGTGGTGGCATCCACCTGGAACGGCGACTGCGCATCGATGCGCCCACGCCTGAAGTCCACGCGGCCTTTCCATGCCGACGAGCCCTGCGTGCCCGCCACCTGCACGTTGCGCAGCTCGACCGTGGTGCCGGACAGATCGAAATGACGCTGGTTGAAGTCTCCCCGGCGCAGTGTTGCGTTCACGTCGATATCGCCGCCCATGTCCAGCCCTGCCACCTTTGCACTGGCGTTGCGCCCCAACAGCCGGGCCGTGCCATGGCCGACGCGCCCGTCGGTATCGAGGGTCGCATCACCACTCACGGTGCCGGTGCCACGGAGCAGTCGCACCTGGGGCGAACCCAGGTAGCGGTTGTAGGCGGTCAGGTCAGGGATGGTGGCTTCACTGAAGCGCAGCTGCGCGCGGACGCCTTTGCGCAGTTCCTGCAGGCGGCCATCGCCGGTCAGGTCCAGGGCCAGATCCCGGCCGTCGAACAGGCGTACGTCCTTGGCATCGCCTGGCCGCGCGGTGAAGCGGGGCAACCGGACGGCCAGCCGCGCCTGGCTGGGCGTGCCGGCCTTCAGTTCGCCGTGGGCACTGGCCGTGCCCGCCAAGCGCACACCCGCCACCTCGGCCACGGCTTCGGCTGCAGGAATGTCCACGGTGCTGCCTTCGGTCAGCTCGCCGTTGCGAAGGCGCAGGTCCGCCTTCAGCGTGCCGCCGCCATCCAGCTGCAGCCACGGCTTGCGCACGAACAGGGCAGGGATCCAGTTGAGCGAGGTGAACGTCCATTCGCCGCGCACTGTGCCAGAACTGCGTTCCAGCAGCTGTGCGGGCTGTTGGAAGGGAATGTCCCGGCCACTGATATGCAGATCGGCATCCACCTCGCTGCCTGAACCGGACTTTTGCGGCAAGCGGGCCTGCAGGCGCAGGTCCTTGGCCACATTGAGTTGCAGCGCCAGCATGCCGCGATCGGGGGCGCCGTCGCCCAGGTAGAGCGGCACCTGCCACAGCGCGTGGTCGCCGGGCTGCAGTTGGCCATCGATCAGGTGGAGTGCGGCCTGCAGCCGTCCGGGCACTGGTGCGCTGGAGATCTTCGGCGTTGTGGCATTGGTGTCCATGCGCAGGCCCTGGCTGCGGGCATCGACCTCGAGCTGGGCATGCAGCAGCTTCAACTTGGCCAGGCCGGGCGCCTGGTCCCGATAATGGCGCGGATAGCTGAAGCGCGCGGTGAGATCCATGTCGCCCAACAGCTGCACGCCGTCAAAACTGGTGTCCGCATCGCTGAATGCAACCTCGGATTCGAACAGTTCCGACGGCCCGCCGCGCAGCTGCTTGAGGAAGCCCACCGTGCCCTGGCCCTGGCCGATGATCAGCAGCTTGCCGAAACGTGCGCTGCGGATACTGTCGCTGTGGATGGCATCGAAGCGCAGGGTCCAGCCGCGGTCGCTGCGCGGCGGTGGCTGGATGGCCTCTTCCACGCGGCTGATCTCGGCCGAAACCCCGGTGGCCTGCAGCCGGGGCACCCGCACCTCGCGCTGGAACAGGGGCAGTACCGCCAGACGAGCGCTGGCGCGGTCGGCGTGCAGCACGTAGACCGTGTGGTTCACATGGCCGCGCATGTGCACGTTCCAGGCGATGACATGGCCTGGCAGCACGGTAATGGCCGGCCCAGTGGTCATCACGAACTTGTGCGGCTTGCGGTTGGTGACCTGGTCAAACAGCGGTGTGTTGAGGAAGATGTTGCCGGCCAGCAGGTACAGCAGGTAGATGCCCAGCAGGACGCAGGCAGGAACATGCCACCGTCGAAGCCGGTGCGGGATGTGCGCGGAAACAGGGGGCATCTACTGCTCTGAAGGCCGGAATATCTGCAACTATTGCCGAGCCGATGGCGGTGGCGCGTGAAGCAGCTACGGAGCAGGCGTTGGATTCTGGTAGTGTCCGGCCTGGTCACCACCACAGATCTGCAGGAGTCGCATGGATATCCGGCCCGCCCGTGCAGGCGATTTCGACGTGATGTGGGGCATGTTCGAGCAAGCTATTGCGACGCAGGATGCGCTGCCCTTTGCTGGCTCTTTCGCTGTCGAGACGTTTCGCGCGCATTGGTTCCAGGCCCAGGCACCTCATGTAGCTGTGCTGGAGGGCCGGGTTGTGGGCATGTACAAGATGGGCCCGAATTTCCCTGACCTTGGGGCGCATGTGGCCAGCGCCACGTATGTGGTCGACGCCGCGACACAGGGGCGGGGCGTGGGCCGAGCCCTGGTGGAACACAGCCTGGAGCGGGCGAGGGCGGAAGGGTTCCTGGCCATGCAGTTCAATTACGTGGTCAGCACCAACGGCCCGGCGGTGGCGCTGTACCGGAAGCTGGGGTTTGCGGTGGTTGGGACGCTGCCAGAGGCCTTCCGGCATGGCCAGCGCGGGTTGGTCGATGTCTTCGTGATGCACAGGTTCCTGTAGTGCCGTCGCAAGGGCGGTCGCCTCAATCAGCATTCTTCGGGAGCGTGATGACGAATGAGGTGCGGCCATCACGCCATTTTCCATGGACAGTGCCGCGGTGCGCGTGGCAGATTTCCCGCACCAGGAACAGGCCGAGGCCAAGGCTCGCGTGTTCTCCCTGTGACGCGTTGAGCGAGCCTCGGCGCAAGGGATCAAACAGGCTGTTGAACACTTCGTCCGACAGTTCGGCCCCCGTGTTGCTCACCGTGATCAGGATCTGGTCGGCGAGGCCCTCAAGGCTGATCCGCACATCGGTGCCGTGTTCGCCGTACTTTGCAGCGTTGGTCGTGAGGTTGTGAACCGCCTCGCGCAACGAAGAGGCATCGAAGCAACCGCGGGCATCGCCTTCAACCTCATACGTGATAGGGACGTGGGGCAGGGCAGCGCGAAGCAATTCGACTTCCTCGCCAAGCGATTGGGCAAGATCGCAGTCCACCGGATGAATGGCCATCCCATCGCCCAGCTTGCTGCGGCTGTAAGCCAGCAGGTCGTCCAGCAGCTTTTTCATGCGCATGCTGCCGTTGATGATCCGCTCGGCCTGCTTGGCCAAAGCTGGGTCCTGCAGCCCACTGGCCAGGGTGTCTGCCGAGAAGATGATCGCTGCCAAGGGGCCTCGGAGATCATGCCCGAGCGCCGCGAGGAAGATCTGCCGCCAGGATTCGACCTCGGCAGAGAACTGAGCAAGGGATTCGGCCACCGCCTGGTCGATGGCCTCATTGAAACGAAGGATGTCATCGATCGATGAAGTGACCAGCCGCTGGTCGGATGCCCATCGCCGAAGTACCGAAGCCCGAAGCGCTCGATACTCAGCCACCATCTGGTTGAGGCCAAAGCCGGCGATGGCGCGGGTTCGGCCATGATAGGACGCGGCGGACTCAGGGCCGGGTTTCAATGGTGCAAGCCCGTGGGACTTTGCGAGCTGCTGGGAGTCTGTCTGCGGCGATCTGAGATCGTCTATGACCGCCTGAAGAATCTGGGGAAGATGATTCCGAAGTTGCTTTGCGCTGAACTCGACGGTATCGGGTGCCTGCGTTTCGGCGAATGCCACCGCGTCGTCGAGGATTTCCCGCGCATTCTGTTCGATAAAATCAGCCAGGCGCATCGCCAAACCCGTCCTTAAGTGGTGCGCCGAGCCTACACGAGGGCGTTTGGATACGGGGTGAGAAAGGCTCGGCCTGTGGGGCGCGGTTCTGCCGGTGTTGGAGCGGCCATATGAAGGGGGAGCCTGCGGCGCGGGTCGGGCCCGGGCGGCGGTCGCCCGGGCCAGTCTGGCTAGAACATAATATACATTATGCGAAATCTCGTATCCGCCCGATCTGGGCCTTTGTTGGGTCCGCGTGGCAATGGCTGGGCCTCTGGCTCGGCTCTTGCCTGCGCCCTCAGTCCCCGGCCAAGGATGAGATCGCGGCATGATTGAGTTCGACCCGCACCACCGTATCGACTTGACCGGCCCTTGGGCCGGTTTTTCTTTCCTCGGTGATCGTCTGATCACACCCGAAGGTCGCGAGCTGGAACCGCAGGACCTGGCCTGGCTGTCGCTCACAGCCTGCCAAGCGCAAGAATGGCGCCGGATGATGGCACAGTTGCGATCGGCGCCCGCCGAGAAGCCTTCTAGCACAATGGATTCCGTCGAAGTGATCGATGTGGCCACATTGATGGCGCGGCGCCAACGGCGGTTGTCCAGGGCGATGGCTGGCCCTGACGCCGATCCGGTGGCGGCAGTCCTGGCGGTACCGGGGTCGATGCCTCGCCAGGGCGTGTGAGGCGCTTCCGTAGGGGCCCTGCCCCTACACCCCGTTGATCACCCCGCTGGCTTAAACAGCTTCCCGTTTCAGCCATCCGTCGATCGCCGAAATCAATGCTGCGCACGCATCCATCGCGCGATCGTTCGAGGCCTTTAGCTGGGGGGCATACGCGGTCATCTGTTGCCAATGGAGGACACACTCCCGCTCCTTTGCCTCAACTTCATCTGGTGTGCAATTACGGTGGGCGGTCTCAGCCGATTCAAGCTTTCCAGTGAAGTGATTGTTGAGCCTGATCGTGTCAACCAACGACTTAAACAGGACGTAGGTCCGAATGATCTGTCGCCGGATGGCAGCGTCGGTCACCTTCCCAATACGCGACGCGTTTGCTTCAAAGGTTGTGAAGTAGTGGTCAGAGATGGGATAGAACATTGCGATGGGCGCGTTGCTAGGCGCTTCCTTGATGTTGCGACCCCCACCCTCCATGTGCACCTCAGCGAGTGTCTGAACCTCATCGCGAATTGCTTGCAGAATCGCACGAATCTCGGACATTTCCGCATTCCTATCTCGCGTGTCCTGCGCATCGATGGCGCGCGAGGTTGATCGACTAGAACCAAACCAGCCAACGATCGATCCGAAAACAACACCACCTGCCGGGATAACGAAATCCTTCAGAATCGTCAGAGTATCAGCCACTTGCACACCCCTATGCGATGAGAAATTCCATGGAGAGCCAGAGAGACGGAACTTGCTACTACTTGCACGCAGACCACACCATGTCATCCATGCGGCGACCGACCATGTAAGGCCGATTGGAGCCGTACATGCGGAAAACACGCTCTCGCTCGGCCTTGGCCGCCTCGCATGCTTCCGGGTCCTTGTACTGAGAAATGTTGTGGAGTCGTGCGCCACCACCACCTTTCCGATAGACAGGCCGCGTTGGTGCAGGCCGAGGCGTGACAGACGCTGAACTCTGCTGTCGAATGGCGTCCAAACGACGCTCATTCTCAATGACGCCCTCGGGTCGAGGCGCGACCTCCACAGCCCACGTCCTGGCCGCCTCGCCGTTCGCACACGGGGTTGATTGATAGTCCGTCCCGGCTTTCGTGACGCACTTGTAAATCTGCTGGGCCGTCGCAGGCGCGACAAATACACACAGCAGCAATCCGGCTGCAATCCTTGTGAACATGGCTTCCCCCTGATCTTGGGCGAAGCTTACTGCCTCAGTTGAGGTCCTGTCCTGACCGCGGCCCGCGGCTCCGGAAGCTTCATGGCGCGAGAACAAGGGCGGTCAGCCCGAGGCAGGCCAGATGGCCCACGTAGTAGCAGTAGAAGGCCCACCGGCCACGCGACACCGGCCTAGGTGAGAGCAACACTGACGGTGATGTTTTTTTTCATTACCGTTGCCCTCAAGTGCAGTCATAAGTTGTTGCTCAACGTACGATACCTCCACATGGCGCCCAATAAGAAACTTCGTTATCGCCCGCGACGGTGGCAGTTCGCATAACCACTTTGAACGATCCCCGTCGCTAGTTCTAAGCTCGAACTCTGCTGGGCCATCTCCCCACTGACCGGGCCAAAAACCAGCAATCTCGCGGCGGATAGATTGGAGGCAAGGGCTCCAGATTCGACTTTTGACCACCACTCACTGGAACCGATTAGACCATGCGCAATAAGTAGCCCAACGGGCCCAGTATCGAGCGAAGCGCGCTGCATGTTTGCAATTGCTTCGATGTCCTGTTGAAGGTGGCAGACCGTTCTCATGGGGCCCAACACCTTGAGTTAAGCCGCGCCGCGATGCGGCGTCGGCTTGAATGAGCTGTTAGACCAACTATTTCTTGTTCTTCTTTGGCTGGCCTGGATTGCGATGTGGAACGGCCTTTTTCACGTCACCGACAAGCTTATCCAAGTGCTCAATAGCATTGCGCGCGCCGTCTTTTTGGCCCTGCTTGTACACAGCTTCAATTACTTGAGCCAGGCGCACGCCGTGATAGAGTGTCATATCCTCAGTGACCTCATCCAATGCCTTCGACACACGCGGCGAAGCGTATACGGCAACTTTCGTAGCCCCCATGGGAATCAAGTTCTTCTTGTTTCGAGGTGCTCCTGCGGCTTTCTTTGTGGCCATGCGCAATCTCTCCTTGCTGGTCTAACTACCTAATAGACGGACCCCCGAACCCGGTTATACGACTTACTCGCAAAGCACCGTATGGTGGGAATTTCCCTTGAAACAGCTTGATCTTAGGACGACTGGGTCCGGCTAACAAGCGTACGTATAACCGGACCCACGCAGCTCCTTGCCGGCGGTATGCTGCCAGCATTTGACCCCAACCGGGGCGACCCTCATGGGGTAACCCTACCCCCCCCCACCGCCTTTGCGACTCATGGATCAGGTATCTCCGGTGTGTCGGCGACGACATCTGAGTCGCCGGACTGAAAAAGCGTACCGATTCTGGATTCGCAAGTACATCTTTTTTCATAGCCGCCAGCATCCACGTGTGGTTGGGACACTTGGCATCGTCGCTTTCATCAATCACTTGGCTGTAGTGGGGGCTGTTTCGGCTTCTGCACAATCTCAAGCCCTCAACGCACTGTTGTTTCTCTACCGCGATGTCTTAGAGGAAGAGGTTGGTCACCTGAGCGGATTACAGCGCATCCAGCGCAGGGATCGTCTGCCAGTCGTGTTGAGCGTGGACGAAGTGGTCGATGCCCTGGCGCAGATGGACGGGATAGTGTCCCTAATGGCCCACCTGCTCTATGGGTCGGGACTTCGGGTGACTGAGTGCATGACGCTCAGAGTCAAAGATATAGATTTAAAAGCCTGCCTGATCCACGTCCGGGCGGGGAAAGGTGGCAAGGACCGATCCACCGTGCTGCCCGATCGACTACAGCACTCGTTGCAGCGGCAATTGCTTAGCGTGGCGATCTTGCACAAGCAAGATCTCGCGCGAGGCGCCGGATTCGCTCCATTGCCCGACGCCTTGGAGCGTAAGTATCCCGGAGCCAGCCAGAGCTTGGCTTGGCAGTTCCTTTTCCCCTCCCGCGTAGTTCGGAGCTGCCCTCAGTCCGGCCGCCGACTGCGTTGGCATGCTTCCGAATCCGGGGTACAGATGGCGTTCAAGGCAGCTATCGCGACTGGACTGACTTGGCAGGCAAAACGGGCCTTCCCTGGATCTCCAGCCTGCTCACGTCAGCCACAGGCACAAGAATTGCAGCCTTCTGCGCCGGCGCCCAAAACACATAGCTGTCCCCCAAGCGCCCCACCAAACCCAGGCTACCTTGCACCCTCTCATCAATAGTCACATTGACCGTGTACTTGCTGCTGCCAGAAGTAATCGCCTTGGCGCGTTCGAAGCCAAGCCAGTTTGACGAGATCGGGACATAGACAATCATCACGAGCGCATAGACCAGCCACGGCGAGTTCTTCACGGCGGCCGGCAACACTGGGGACAGGCGTACTGCCATTGCACATATGCCCGTCAGCGCCACACCTATCAAAACTGGCCAGGCATTGGACCACCAAAGCAAGGCGCCCATTCCAACAAGACAAAGAGCCAGGGTCAGCCACATCAGCAGATTGGCTGGGGACGGCGTCGCTGTCACCTTCCCCTCGACCCACCCTCCAAGCAGCAGCGCAATCAGTATGAAGAACAACACCATGCCGATCCCCGCTAGCCCTGCCAGCGCAAGCTCGCTTACGGCGACAAACTGAAAGGGATCCAGGCCGAAGTGCCCCCAATACGCCTTTAGATAAAAGGCCCCTTGAATCAGCCCGAACGTGACGAGCGCCGAACCCCATCCAGCAACATCAGCCATCGTTAGCGTCTTCTGCGTACGTTCCATGTATCCCATTCCATCAATGCAGCCCCGCCACATAGTGGCATGCAGCGCTCCACCTCGCAGAACCCACCCTATTAACGTGACGCGTCACGCCCGATCACCCCGCCCATTGGCGCCCCACCCCTCCCCCACTATAGTTCCACCCCTCACAAGGACGAGGCGGCACACATGCCCTATATCGGAATCGGACTCCACGTACTGGCGGCCATCTACTTCGCGGTGCACACCATCCGCTCGGGCCAGAGCCTCTACTGGCTCATCCTGCTCTTCTCGTTCCCTTTGCTCGGCAGCGTCGTCTACTTCCTGGCGATCTACTTCCCGGAAGTCCGCAACTCGCGCGGCGCCCGGCAGGTCGTCCGTTCCGCCAAGCAGCTCATGGACCCGGGCCAGGACCTGCGCAACGCGCGTGCCGAACTGGCGCGTACGCCCACCGTGCAGAATCGGGTTCGCCTGGGCATGACGCTGCTGGATGCCGGCCAGGCCGAGGAAGCCAGAACACTGCTTGAGCAGGCAGCCAGCTCGCCGCTGGGCGACGATCCCTACATTCTGACCGGCCTGGCGCGTGCCCGCCTCGATTCCGGGCAGCCCGCGCTTGCGGCGGAGACACTGGACAGCCTGTTCGCCCGCCATCCGGATGTACGCCGCAAGCCGGAACAGACGCTGCTTTACGCGCAGGCACTGGCTGCCGCCCAAGCACCCGGAGCCCGCGCCGCGTTCGAGCGGGCCGTGGAATGCGGAAACGATGCGGCCGCTCGCTGCCTGTACGCCGAGTGGCTGATGGCACAGCCGCAGCCCGACGACCGCGAGCAGGCCCGCAGCCTGTTCGCCAGCATCATCGATGATGCCCAGCACTGGTCGCGGCACGCGCGCAGCCACAATGCCGTGTGGTTGGAGCGAACCAAGGTTGCGTTGAAGGGCTACTGACGCCTGGCGGCCTTTGGCGATCCTGTCGCATCCGCCTCGCTCATAGCCTCGCCGGGCGGATGCCGACACTCGTAAGGTGTGCACCGCCGACACCGACAACAACCTTGCAGCACAAGGCTCCAGCCCCGTTGCGCCATATGCAACGATTCTGAAAATGTTGAAAGTGGTGACGGCATCGGCCTTACTGCATTGGCATCGCGCACAACCGGGCGTATTCCTTTGCGTGCCACCGGAAACGGGTGGCCGGGATTCGAAACCCCGGTTCTACGCTGAAGTAAACGCTTGCCAGCCGGCATCACCCCTCAGGTGGTGCCGGCTGGCAATCCGTCGGCCGACTATGGCGGGCGGTGCGTGGAGGCCTTGTGCCTGCCGGTTTAGCGTAGACCGGGTTTCGAACCTCGCACCGCCCGCCACCTTTATCGGTGGCGGCTTCTGCATGCACGCAAGGAGCCCAGCCATGACCCAGCCCCACTCCCCTGCCCCGCACCCGATCCACGACGCGCCCGCCAACGGCCCTGCCTTGGACCCGAACACCCTCATCGCCCTGCTGCACAGCATCGGCTCGGGCGCCGCCTCCGATGGCCAGCCCTGGCCAGAGCGCCATCAGATGCCCGGCCGACGTATCGCCCTGGCGGATACCGATTGCTCGCTGGCCGGTCTGCGCGTGGTGCTGGAGATCCTGCTGGCCGCGCAGCGTGCCCGCGAGAACGGTGAGCTGGAGCAGTACGTCGGCCCTCGCGTCATGGAGGGCCTGATCATGGCTGGCATCGGCCTTACCGCACACGCCAGTACGCGCCTGCATCCGGAGGGGTGAGTGGCGTGGTGCCGCTGGGCGGCCAACGCGCTCTGTCTTGTGGTGGTGGTTGCGGCACAGGCGCAGTGGCCGGCGACGCTAGTGCCCTCGCCTGTCGCGTTCCAAAACATCAACGACGATCGATTCTCACAACTGCGCCGCCAGGCGATGCAGTTCGTGGACTCTCGGCCACGACAGGGCTTCCAGTTCGTAGAGCGGCACCGAGATGCCGAGTTCCAGGTTCTTTGCCGGGGCATACCCGTGCTGTGGCTGGAGAGGCGCTCGCACCATCTGCTGTTGCAGGTCTCACTGGACGCGGAGCAGCGGGCGCCCGCCATTGTGCAGCTTGGTGCGTTGCTTCAATGGCAGTTGGAGCCGTTGGATTACCTGGAGCAGGTACTGGCTGGCGTGCCGGAGCCTGTTCTGTTGGATCGTGTGCTGCAGATTCTTGCTAGTGATGTGCCTGATGGGGCGCGATGTGGCGTGCCGTAGTCGAGCATGGCTCGACTCTACAGGGCTGCGGGCAGCGAGGGTTCGGGCTCCAGCCCTGCCGCTCGTCACCTGCGAGCCAGGCATTGGGCCAGTGACCATGCGGGTCACCTCCCGGCATCGATCCAGCCCGCATCGCGCGCACGCGCAAGATCTTCTGGCGTATCGATATCCAGGCCCAGTTCCGGTGCCTGCAGGACATGCACCGTATCGACAGGAAGTTGCCGCAGGCGCGCTCCGAAGCCCCGGTCACCGGCTGCACCGACAGGGGTGAACCAGGCGCGCGGCACGACTGCGGGAACGCCAAGCGCATTTGCGTGGCGGGTGCCCGCGCACGTTGACGCTGCGGCGCGGGCACCCGAAAGCAGCGCCTGCAGATGGGAGCGCTCGATTGCGGGCTGGTCGCATGCCACGACCATCACCGCGGTCACCGTGGGCAGCAGATGCGCGCCGGCAACCTGCAGGCTGCTCGCCAGGCCGCGTTCCCAGTGGTGGTTGGTTACCGGTGTGGCATCCAGCCCGGCAATGCTGGATGTCACTGCCTGTGCGTTCGCGCCCACCACGACCAGTACCTGCGCTGGCGCGAGCTCGCGCGCCAACCGCACCACGCGGTGTACCAGGGTCTCGCCCTGCCGGGTCAGAAGCTGCTTGGGCTGGCCAAGTCGGGTGCTCCCGCCGGCAGCCAGCACGACGACCGCATGCGCGTCAGTCACCTGCCGTGCGCGCTTCGCCATTGCTGCAGCTGCGCGGCGATGCTGAGCGAAATCGCCTCTGGCCCTCGGCCGCCGATGTCCAGGCCGACCGGTGATCGAAGTCTGGGGGAAACGCGGTGGCGCTGATCCGGTGTCAGCAGCTTGAACAGGTCCTCGCGCCTTCGCCGCGGACCCAGCAGTCCAATGAACGCGACGTTGGTATCAGCCAGGGCCACCAGCGCCTCCCGGTCCAGTTCGAAATCGTGATGCATCACCAGTGCCGCGTCGCACTGGTCGCCATGAAGGGCCTCGGCCGGGCTGGTCTGAAGATGCGCATCCGCGCACTGCCCGGCTGGGGCCCAGCGCGCTCGCCGTTCGGCCACGCTGACCCGCCACCCCAGGCCGCGCAGCAGCGGAACCAGGAAGGGCGTTTCGGGACCGCCCCCCAATACCAGGGCCCGCGGGAGCCGGGGCAACGGCAAACGCCACGCGCCCTCGCCAAAGGGCTGTGTACCCTCCATCGGATGCAGCTGCCACGCCTGCTCGCGATGGCCGGCACGGAAAACGACCTGCCCCGACCTGCGAAGGTCGCGCTGGAGTGACACGCCCTCGCGCAACCAAGCCTCGATGACGTTGTCGATGCCGGCCATGGCACGCAACGGCAGCAGCGCAATCCGAAGCCGGCCGCGGCAGCCGAGCGCGGACCCGCTCAACAGGTCGTCGTCACTGCGGGTGTCGATTTCGATCCAGTCGACCCGCCCTGCCGCGCTCACCTGCTCCGCGCGTCGCGCGAGCTCGGGCTCCAGGCATCCGCCGCTCAGCCAGCCGACCTGGCTGCCGTTGCAGAACAGCACCATGTCGCCGGCACCGGCGTAGGTGGAGCCATCGGTTTCCAGCACCAGCGCGAGCACGGCGTGCTCCCCCGCGCGCATGCGCGTCAAGGCCGTCTCGAGTACGCCGCGCGGGCTGCCCTCGGTGAGGAAGCCCGGCGCTGCGGACAGGTCCTCGGCAAGATCGCCGGGCTCCCCTCCGCCTGCCGCTGAAGCTTCCAGCGCGGGTGAGGCTACGGGTCGGTCCATGCGCAACGTCAGCCTACGTCGGGCAAGCCGGGCAACAGCTTGTCCAGGGTGATGGGATATTTGCGCACGCGCACGCCGGTTGCGTTGTAGATCGCATTGGCGATCGCGGCGCCAACCCCGCAGATGCCCAGTTCACCCACACCCTTGGCCTTCATCGGCGAGATCACCGGATCCAGCGTGTCGAGGAAGACCACCTCCTGGTACGGGATGTCGGCGTGCACGGGAACCTCGTAGCCGGCCAGGTCGTGGTTGATGAACAAACCAAGCCGTTTGTCGACCACCAGCTCCTCCATCAGGGTCGCGCCCGCACCCATCACCATCCCGCCGATGACCTGGCTGCGTGCAGACAGCGGATTGAGGATGCGGCCGCCATCGCATACGGCAAGCATGCGGCGAATGCGCGTTTCTCCAGTGTAGGCATGCACGGCGACCTCGCAGAAATGTCCTGCATAGGTGCCGACGTCGTAGCCTTGTTTGAAGTCGCCGAAGGCAATGCCGTCCTCCGCCGACAGGGTTCCCGCCTCCGCCAGCGTGATGGTCCGACCACCCGCCTGGATGCGGCCATTGGCGAAGTCTGCGGTGTCGCCGTCGAAGCCGAGTTTCTCGCCCACCTTGCGGCGCAGGCTGATGCACGCCGCGTACACGCCCGCGGTGGAGCTTGCCGCGCCCCACTGGCCGCCGGAACCGGCGGAGGCGGGATGACGGGAGTCACCGAGGGTGACCTGGACCTGGTCCAGCGGCACGCCCATGGTCTCGGCTGCCGTCTGCGCGATGATCGTGTAGGAGCCGGTGCCGATGTCGGTCATGTCGGTCTCGACAACCACCCCGCCCTGGCCGTCAAGCCGGACCCGCGCCGCCGACTTCATCGTCGGTGCGCCGCGATAGCCCGCGGACACGCCCATGCCGACCAGCCAATGCCCTTCCCTGACCTGCGCCGGCCTGGCATTGCGCTTGTTCCAGTTGAAGCGCTCCGCGCCTTCGCGCAGGCAGCGCACCAGGTTGCGGTCGGAGAACTTCTTGGACGGATCGCCGGGCACGACCTCGGGCTCGTTGAGGATGCGGAACGCGATCGGATCGAGGCCCAGCTTCTCGGCCATTTCGTCCATCGCCACTTCCAGCGCCATGTGGCCCGGTGCTTCACCCGGTGCGCGCATCGCATTGCCTTCGGGCATGTCGAGCGTGGCGATGTAGTTGGCCACCAGGCGGTTGGCGCCTGCATAGAGCTTGGGCGTCTGCAGGGTGCCGTTTTCGCCATCCTCGCCGTTGATGTTGCCCGACCAGTTCTCATGGGCGATGGCGGAGATCCGGCCATCCTTTCCGCAGCCGATCCGCACGCGCTGGAGGGTGGCGTGCCGGTGCGTGGTGTTGTTGGGCATCAACGGGCGTTGCAGCGCGATCTTCACCGGTCGCCCGACCTGCTTGGCCGCCAACGCGGCCAGCACCGCGTCGGCGCGGATGAACAGCTTGCCGCCGAAGCCGCCGCCGATATAGGGCGAGTCCACGCGCACCTTGGCAGGGTCGATGCCGAGGATCGCCGCCATGCCCTGCCTGGCCCAGTCGATCATCTGGTTCGCCGTCCACAGCGTGAGCGTGTCACCCTCCCAGGCGGCGATGGTGGCGTGCGGCTCCATCATCGAATGACTTTCGTCGGAGGTGTGATAAGTCTCGTCGAGCTTGACCGCGGCGCTCGCGTAGGCGGTGTCGAAATCGCCCAGCGCCTGCCGCTCGGGCTTGCCGTCTCGCCCCTTTGCCAGCGGCGCGGTCGGTGCCAGGGCCGGGAAATCGAAGCGGCCCTTGCTGCGCTCGTAGCGGGTGCGGATCAGCGCCGCGGCGGCGCGGGCCTGCTCGAAGGTCTCTGCCACCACGCAGGCGATGGCCTGGTGGTAGTGGGCCACTTCGGGTCCACCGAACAGCGGCGCATTGTTCCAGTTCGATTTGCCGACCGGCTTGGTCTCCGGTGCGGTGATGACCGCCAGTACGCCGGGCGCGGCACGCGCGCGGGAGGCATCCATCGAAATGATGCGCCCCTTGCCGATGCCCGCACCGACGATGTAGCCGTAGGCCTGGTTCGGCGCCACGTCGTGGCGCTCGTAGGCATAGGGGGCGGTGCCGGTGGTCTTGCGCGGACCGTCGATGCGCGGCGTCGGTTTGCCGACGACCTTGGCCTTGTCGAACAGGTTGTCGCCGGCGGGGGCGTTGAATTCAAGGGGCATCAGCGCTCTCCTTCCACCAGCACGGCTGCGAGGGTGCGCTCGGCGAGAGCGATCTTGAACGCATTCTCCCGCGTCGGACGGGCGCCGGCGAACACCTGCCGGGCCGCGGCCTTTACGCCGTCGCGCAGCAGCGGTTCGGCTGCCTCGACGCGCCACGGCTTCGGCGCAACTCCACCGAAGGCGAACCGCGCCGAACCGTCTCGCTGCACGACCGCGGCGACCGACACCAGTGCGAACGCATAGGACGCGCGGTCACGTACCTTGTGGTACACGTGCCGACCGCCCAGGGGCTCCGGCAGCGTGACGTGGGTGATCAGCTCACCGCGCTGCAGCACGTTGTCCTGCTGCGGCCTGTCGCCGGGGGAACGATGGAAATCGGCAATCGGGATGCTGCGCGTACTGCCGTCACCGCTGACGGTCTGGATCGAGGCGTCCAGCACCCGCAGGGCCACCGCCATGTCGCCCGGATAGGTCGCGATGCAGCTGTCCGAGGTGCCGATCACGCCCATCTGCCGGGAGAACCCCTCGAGTGCGCCGCACCCTGATCCGGGCAGGCGCTTGTTGCAGGGCAGATGGGGATCGTAGAAATACGGGCAGCGCGTGCGCTGCAGCAGGTTGCCGCCGGTGGTGGCTTTGTTGCGCAGCTGCCCGGAGGCGCCTGCCACGATCGCGCGGGTCAGCACCGCGTAGTCGCGGCGCACGCGCTCATGCGAGGCCAGCGCGGTATTGGTGACCAGCGTGCCGATGCGCAGGCCGCCCTCGTCGGTGGGTTCGATCCTGTCCAGGCCGATGTCCTGCACATCGACCAGGTGCGCTGGCGTCTCGACCTCCAGCTTCATCAGGTCGAGCAGGTTGGTCCCTCCGGCCAGGAACTTCGCGCCCTCGATACCGGCGACGGCCTTGGCGGCCTCGGCCGGGGATTTCGCGCGTTCGTAACTGAAGGCCCTCATGCGCGCCTCCCTGCAGGGGTCACGCCTGCAACCTCTTCCATCGCCTCGGCAATATTGGAATAGGCTCCGCAGCGGCAGAGGTTGCCGCTCATGCGTTCGCGCATCTCCATGTTGGTGGCCCGGGGCCGTGCGCTGACGTCTGCCTGCACATGACTGGGGACACCCCGCTTGATCTCGTCCAGTACCGCCACCGCCGAGCAGATCTGCCCCGGCGTGCAGTACCCGCACTGGTAGCCGTCATGCTTGATGAAGGCGGCCTGCAGCGGATGCAGGTCATCGGGGGTTCCGAGGCCTTCGATGGTGGTGATGGCATCGCCCTGGTGCTGCACCGCCAGGCTGAGGCAGGCATTGATGCGCTCACCGTTGACCAGCACGGTACAGGCACCGCATTGACCGTGGTCGCAGCCCTTCTTGGTCCCGGTCAGCTTCAGATGTTCGCGCAGGGCATCAAGCAGCGTAGTCCGCGTGTCGAGCTCAAGCTCCCGCCGCTTGCCGTTGACGGTCAAGGCCACCGTGCTGATGACCGGCGGCCTGGGCGGCGGGGGCGTCGCCAGTTCGGCGGCGAGCGATGACGCCCCCGGTGCGGCGGACATTGCCACGGTCGTGACACCGCCGGCGATCACCTGGCGACGCGTCAACTTCATTCCTTCATCACAACTTGGCACAGTGACCTCCTGGCGTTCGGGAAAATCCCGTGGCTGGATGGACGCGCTCACACTACCCAAAGTGCACTATGCCCATCTGCGGGGTACAGGTCTGTGAAGTCGGCGAAATGTACGACCCTGCCAAGGCAGGCAACCGCGACTTTTACTCTTCAGCGCGGCACTCTTGAGCCATGCGTATGCCTCACCGGATGGCTCATAGTTCTGTTTGTCCCTCAAGGCGCTGGCTTCGAGGGTTCGGGCTCGTGGATAGAGCCCTCCAACAATGCCACGTAGGTATCCAGCCTGGTGCGAAGGCCGATCAGCATCCAGCCCAGCAGGTACAGCAGCACCATGGCGAAGATAAGCAGTGCGCCCAGCAGGCCAACGTCGAAAGCGCCCGCCCAGTCGCCCCATTTCCATCCGCGGAACTGCAGGTAGAGGGCAATCAACAGCGGGAATGGTCCAAGCCGCTGCAGCCCGCCATACATCATGCCCATGCGCTCAATCATGTTTGTGCGCAGGTGACTGACGTACTTGAGGCGCCGCTCGCGCTGGACGCGCGGGAATCCGCGAAGCTCGGTCACCACCGCTTGCCAGTGCGCGAAATCGCCATCCATCTCCCGCGCGTGCGAGAGCCGAGGCTGACTGAACTGGCGAATGCCCCTGCGGGCGGCCAGGACGCCCCCGACAATGAACCCTCCAATTTCGATTGCCAGGCAGGCAACAACCACCTGGAGCACTACGCCAACAGGCAGCCATCGATCCGGAAGCTGGCCTGTGAGAATGCCGACGATCGCCGCACCCATGCCGATGCGGAACGCCCACGTCTCCACCCTGCCCGCCTTCGGGTAGATGCTGTGCTCAACCAAACCCTGCACCCGCTGATAGAGCCAGTGGAATGTCAGTTCCTGCGAATCGGTCGTTGCCGGCGGATCGACGCCGCCCCCTGCCTGCATGTCCATTGCGCCCCTGCCCCGGCCGGCGCAGATGCCGGCCGCCCCATCGTACCTGAGCGCGCTTCGGAAGGCGCCTCAGCGGGAATCACATACCCAGCTCCGACAACCCCGGGTGACCATCCGGGCGACGCCCCAGCGGCCAATGGAACTTGCGGTCGCTCTCCTTGATCGGCAGGTCGTTGATGCACGAGAAGCGGCGCTGCATCAGGCCATCCGCGCCGAATTCCCAGTTCTCATTTCCATAGGAACGGAACCAGTTGCCGGAGTCGTCGCGCCATTCGTACGCGTAGCGGACAGCAATGCGGTTTTCGGTAAAGGCCCACAGCTCCTTGATCAGGCGGTACTCGAGTTCCTTGTTCCATTTGCGTGCCAGGAACTGCCGGGCTTCCTCCCGGCCATTGGTGAATTCGGCACGGTTACGCCACTGGGTGTCGAGCGAATAGGCAAGCGACACCTTGTCGGCATCGCGGGAATTCCAGCCATCCTCGGCAAGGCGCACCTTCTGCATGGCCGATTCGAGGGTGAACGGAGGAAGTGGCGGACGGGGCTGTTCTGCGGACACGGGGAGACCTCCAATCGAAATGGATATACGGGTTGCTTCAAAGGATCTGGCGTACCCAGGCGCTAACGATTGGCCTGTTCCAACAACAGCTTCGCGACATCCTTCGCGGTGTCTGCGGCGCTGTAGTCACCCATCACACGCGACAGGGTGATGGCGCCTTCCATCAGGATCAGCAGCTGACGGGCCAGGTCCGCCGGCTGCTCAACATCCAGTTGTTCGGTAAGTTCCCGCGTGTAATCGAGCAGCTTCTGCTTGTGATTCCGCGCGATTTCCCGGATCGGATCGGCAGGGTCGCCGACCTCCCCTGCGGTATTGATGAAGGCGCAACCGCGATAGCCCTCGGACTGGAACCAGTTCTTGAGCACGGTGAACATGCCGAGGATGCGTGCTTCCGGGCTGTCCGCCTTCTCGCACTCATGCCGGAACCAGGCGAGCCAGCGCACGTCGCGCGCCTTCAATGCAGCGGCGGCCACGTCGTCCTTGTTCTCGAAGTGGCGGTAGATGCTCTTCCGCGCCACGCCCGAGGTCTTCACCAGCAGGTCCATGCCGGTGGCGTGGATCCCGTTCTGGTAGATCAGCGCCTCGGCCGTGGCCAGGATCTTCTGTTGGGTGTCGGTGGTGACCTTGCTCATGGCTGCAAGGTAGAACGGCCGTTCCACCTTGTCAACAGGCGATCGCGATCGATTCGTACGCGCACATCCGTGCAAGACGATCTATCAAGAAATCAGGACAGTTCATCACCCGGACGCCTGATCGCAGGCGCAAAGTACGTCTCACCACCCACCCATGAGAGTTTCCGCATGAACACCTTCGCCCGTACCCTGGCCGTTGCCGCCCTCGCCCTCTCGGTCCAGGCCGGCCTGTCCGCGCAGGCCGCCGAACCGGCCAAGCCGGCTCCGGTCACCGCCATCGCGCGCACTGCCAGCTACATCACCACCGCCGACGGCGTGCAGCTGTACTACAAGGACTGGGGCCCGAAGGACGGCCCGGTCGTGACCTTCAGCCATGGCTGGCCGTTGAATTCGGACAGCTGGGAGTCGCAGATGATCTTCCTGGCCAACCATGGCTACCGCGTCATCGCGCATGACCGTCGCGGCCACGGGCGCTCCAGCCAGCCGTGGGACGGCAACGACATGGATCACTACGCCGATGACCTGGCCACGGTGATCAACACACTGGACCTGCACGATGTGACCCTGGTGGGCTTCTCCACCGGTGGTGGCGAAGTGGCGCGCTACATCGGCCGGCATGGCACCGGCCGGGTCAAGAAGGCCGTGCTGATCAGCTCGGTGCCGCCGTTCATGCTGAAGACCGCCGACAACCCCAACGGCCTGCCGATCGAAGTGTTCGATGGCATCCGCAAGGCACAGATGGAGAACCGCGCGCAGCTGTACCGGGACATTCCGTCGGGCCCGTTCTATGGCTTCAACCGCCCCGGTGCGAAGGTGTCGCAGGGGCTGATCGATGCGTGGTGGGCGCAGGGCATGCAGGGCGGCCACAAGAACACCTACGATTCGATCGCCGCGTTCTCGGCCACCGATTTCCGCGCCGGCCTGAAGAAGTTCGATGTCCCCACCCTGGTGATCCACGGTGACGACGACCAGATCGTGCCGATCGATATCTCTGGCCGCCAGTCAGCGAAACTGATCAAGGGCGCCAGGCTGATTGTCTACCCGGGTGCGCCGCATGGCCTGACCGACACCCACAAGGACAAGGTCAACCAGGACCTGCTGACGTTCCTGCAGGAAAAGTGAGTGGCCAGGGCTCCGGCGCGGTGCCGGAGCCCTTCTGTTGCCTGGCGCCCACCTTCATGGACGCGCCGCGGTCGGCATCTGGAATGTGAACACGGTGCCGTCGCTCTCACTCGACTGCACGTCCAGTGTGCCGCCGTGGGACTTGGCAATTTCCGATGCAATGTAGATGCCCAGGCCAAGCCCTGGCCTGGGCAGCTCGCCCTGCTCACGCGAAAACGGGCTGAAAATCGTCCCCAGCCGCTCAGGCGCAATGCAGCCGGCGTTATGCACATCCAGCGTGAGGCGATGGGATGCGGCCTGAACCCTCAGCGTGACTGGGGCGGAACGCTCGCCGTGCTGGGCTGCGTTGGTCAGCAGGTTGGCCAGCAGCTGCGACAGCCTGCCGGTGTCGCAGACCACGCCACCTTCGATCCGCATCTGGACGTTGATGTCCTGCCGACCGGTAGCGATCGCCACTTCTTCTGCAACCTGTTCAAACTCCGCCTGCAAGGTGTGGCTTTCCTGGAGCGAGACCGGAATGCCTCCTCCCAGCCGCCCCCTGGCGAAATCAAGCACATCACCGATGAGGCCATCCATCCGGGTGACGCCGGCGGCGATGTGCGCGAGCATCCGCTGCTGGCGCTCGGATGTTGCCTCACGTTCCAGTGAATCGGCGGCCACGCTGATGGCCTGCAGCGGGCTGCGGAGGTCATGGCCCAGCACCGCGATGAACTGATCGCGCAGATCGGAAACACGCTGTGCCGTTGAAAGGGCTGTCTCTGCCTCCAGCAGCTGATCCTCTTTGTCGAGGTAGTTGCCAACGAGGTCGGCAAGCAGCTCCATGGATCGTTGGACATGCGCCTCATCAAAGTTGCCCGGCGACGAATCAATGGCACACAGGGTGCCGAAGAAACTTCCATCCGGCCGATGGATCGGCACGGAGGCGTAACTCTCCAGCCCATAGATCCTGGGCGTATGGTGTTTGGAATACAGCGGATGTGCACTGGCGTGCGCGAACACCACGGAGGTCGATGACTGCCTGATCTCGTCACAGAGGGTGGTTTCGAGGACCAGCTGCCCGCCCGGAACGAGCCCGAACCCCAGGGTGTCCAGGGTGGCGCAGGCGGTCCACGTGGTTTCTGTCACCCGGGCAATCGCGGTGAATCTTGAGCCTGTGATATGGGCGACGGTTTCAAGGATGCGCGGCACTGCTTCAATACGGCCGATCTCAGCGATGTCATTCAGCAGGTGGGGATCGGTCAGTGTGTGCATGTAGTGGCAGTCGGGCGCAGTGGTGCATCATCCCATGAATCCAGCCATGAACACTCAGTCCGCCCCGCCCCGTGCGTTGCGCCGCAGCGATTGCGGCGGCTGGCCGAAGGCGCGCAGGAAGGCACGTCGCATGCGTTCGGTATCACCGAAGCCCGTTTCAGTCGCCACTTCATCCATCGTGTAGCGGCTCTGCTCGATCAACACGCGAGCGGCCTCCACCCGCAGGCCCTCCACTGCCTTGGCGGGGGATTGTCCGGTTTCCTCGCGGAACGCGCGACTGAACTGGCGGGTGCTCAGATGCGCGGCCTGCGCCAGTTCTTCAACCGACAAGGTGGCGCGCAGATTGCGGCGTGCAAAGGTCAGCGCGTTCTGGATGCGATCAGACCGGGCATCCAGCTCGAGCAGCACCGAATGCTGGGACTGCCCGCCTCCGCGCCGATGGTAGATCACCAGCTTCCGGGCCACCGCCCTGCACAGATCCGCACCGAAGTCCTGCTCGATCATGCCAAGCGCCAGGTCCAGCCCCGCGCTCATGCCGGCGGAGGTCCAGATCGGGCCATCGGTGATGAAGATGCGGTCTTCCTCCACCTGCGCGGCGGGAAAGCGCTGCCTGAGCGCACGTGCGTGGAACCAGTGCGTGGTGGCGCGGCGCCCGTCCAGCAACCCCGCTTCGCCGAGAAGGAACGCGCCGGTGCACACCGACGCGGTCCTGCGCGTGCGTGCGGCCGCGTGGCGGATCGGATCGATCAGCGCGCCGCTGGACGGGGCTGGCTCCAGCAGGCCGGCCACGATCATGGTATCCAGCGGCTGCTGCGCAAGCGGCGCTGTCTGCATGGCCATGCCAAGCGAGCTGGGCACCAGCCCGCCCTGTTCGGACAGCATGTGCAGATCGTAAAGGCGCGCGCCTTCGGTGGCATTGGCCAGTTCGAAGGCGGACGCCGCGGCGATCGCCATGGTCTGGAATCCGGCGGGCAGGACAAATCCAACACTGGGCATGACGGTTTTTCAGGGGTGGCCGTAAACGAGGTATATACGACATTTACGACACGTACAAGCCGGCCTAGATTTCCCCTGACCCCGGCGACGTTCGCCGGTTCGGACTGACCTCTGTGAACGACCCTACCCATCACGGCACCGCACTCATCACTGGCGCATCGTCCGGCATCGGGGCGATCTATGCCGATCGCCTGGCCCACGCCGGCCATGACCTGATCCTGGTCGCGCGACGCGCCGACCGCCTGCGCCAACTGGCCGAAGCGCTGGCCCGCAGCACCGGCCGCACGGTGGACATCGTCGCCGCGGATCTGACCACCTCCGACGGGCGTGCCGAAGTTGAAAAGGTCATTCAAGGCCGAGCGGATATCCAGGTGCTGGTCAACAATGCCGGTATCGGCGCTACGGCGCCCCTGCTGCAGTCGGACATCGGCGAGATGGAGCGCATGATCACGCTCAACGTGAACGCCGCGATGCGCCTGGCCTATGCTGCAGCGCCGGTGTTTGTGGCACGTGGCCGGGGCACGATCATCAACATCGCCTCCATCGTCGCGCTGGCACCGGAGCTGCTCAACGGGGTCTACGCGGGAAGCAAGGCGTTCGTGCTGGCGTTCTCGCAGTCGCTCCACCATGAGCTGGCCGACAAGGGCGTGCGTGTCCAGGTCGTCCTGCCGGGCGCCACCGCAACCGACTTCTGGCACCTTTCCGGCCTGCCGGTGGAGCACCTGCCACAGGGCATCGTGATGAGCGCCGAAGACATGGTGGACGCGTCCCTGGCCGGGCTGGCGCAGGGTGAACTTGTGACCATTCCCGCGCTTCCGGACATCGCTGAGTGGGACGCCTTCGAGCAGGCACGCAAGGCAATGGCACCGGGCCTTTCGCGTGCGCAGCCGGCGCCGCGCTATGTGAGCGGCGCCTGATCGGCGAACGGCTTGCAGATGCCCGGCGTGGTGGAGTCCGATAGCCGGGGATGACGTCGCTACAGCGCCAGTTCCCTGGCAAGGAACGGCGCCGTCCTGCTGCCCTTGGCGCGGGCCACCTGGCGTGGCGTACCCTTCGCCACGATGGTTCCACCTGCGCCGCCTGCGCCCGGGCCGACGTCAATCACCCAGTCGGCCTGTGCGACAGACCGCATGTCGTGCTCGATCATCACCACGGTGTTTCCCGCGTCCACCAGCCGCTGCAACTGCACCAGCAGCCTGTCTGCGTCCAACGCATGCAGGCCGGTGGTGGGTTCGTCCAGCACATAGAGCGTGCGGCCGCGTTGGCTGCGCTGCAGCTCGGTCGCCAGCTTGATGCGCTGCGCCTCGCCCCCTGAAAGCTCCGTGGCCGGCTGACCGAGCCTGAGATAGCCCAGGCCGATCTCCTGCAGCAGCTGCAGCGGCCGCGCGATGGCTTCCTCACCGTCGAAGAATGCCTGTGCCTGGTCGACCGTCATCTGCAGGACTTCGGCAATGTTGCGGCCGTTCCACAACACCTTCAGCGTGGCCTCGTTGTAGCGGGCGCCATGGCAGGCGGGGCATGGCGCATAGACACTGGGCATGAACAGCAGTTCCACGCTGACGAAACCCTCGCCTTCGCAGGTCTCGCACCGGCCCTTGGCCACGTTGAACGAGAAGCGACCTGCATCGAAGCGGCGGCGTCGCGCGTCGGGGGTCGCGGCGAACAGCTTGCGCACGTGATCGAACAGGCCGGTATAGGTGGCCAGGTTGGAGCGTGGCGTGCGGCCGATCGGTTTCTGGTCCACCTGCACCACGCGCTGGATGGCGTCCACGGCTCCGGCAAGCTGGCCCCGCGTCGCTTCGATCACGGTTGGCCCGTCCTCGGGCGTGCTGTCGGCGCTGTCGTCCACGGGCTCGTGCCCCAGGTGCAGCAGCATCAGCTCGGGCAGCGCCTGCGCCATCAGGCTGGACTTGCCCGATCCGGAAATGCCGGTCACTGCGGTCAGCACTCCCAGCGGCAGCTGCGCGTCCACGCCCTGCAGGTTGTGGCGGTGGATGCCCTTCAGCTCCAGCCAGCGGTCGGCGCTGCGTTGCCGGCTGGCAGGCGCAGGCACCTGGTCGAACAGGTACCGCGCGGTGCGCGAGTCCTCGATGCGGCGCAGGCCGTCGGGCTCGCCACTGTAGAGAACGCGCCCGCCGTGCTCGCCCGCTTGCGGTCCCACGTCCACCAGCCACTGTGCACGTCGCATCAGGTCCAGATCGTGTTCAACGACGAACACCGAGTTGCCGCCATCGCGCAGCCGGTCCAGCGCGTCGTACAGCGCCTGGCTGTCGGCCGGATGCAGGCCGGCCGAGGGCTCATCGAGCACGTACAGCACACCAAACAGCAACGAGCTGAGCTGTGTGGCCAGCCGCAGGCGCTGCAGTTCGCCGGCCGACAGCGTGGGCGTGGCGCGATCCAGCGAGAGATACCCCAGGCCCAGCTCGCGCAGCTGCCGTACCCGCGCCATGACCCCACCCGCCAGTCGCTGCGCGGCCAGGCGTTTTTCCTCCGACAGGGCCGAGGTCAGCCGCACATCGGGCGCGCCCTCGTGGGTCGCACGGCCAGTGGCTGCCCGCTTGGCGCGATCGCGGGGCGTCGCACTCCTGCGGGTGCGTGCGCCGTGGCTGTGTGCACTGAAGTCACCCTGCGCGATGGGCTCGAGCAGCCCGGCCAGTTGATCCAGCGGCAGCCGCATGAACTCGCCGATGTCCACACCGGCAAAGGTGACCGAAAGCGCTTCGGGCTTCAGTCGCTTGCCCTGGCAGGCGGGGCACAGCTTGCCTTCCATGTAGCGCGAGACACGCTTGCGCATCAGCGCGCTCTGGGTGTTGGCGAAGGTGTGCAGCACGTAGCGGCGGGCGCCGGTGTAGGTGCCCATGTAACTGGGCTCCAGCTTGCGCTTGAGTGCGGCACGCGTCTCGGCAGGCGTGAAGCCTGCATAGACGGGCACGGTCGGCGTGTCCTCGGTGAACAGGATCCACTCCCGGTCCTTCTTCGGCAGCTTCTTCCACGGCACGTCGATGTCGTAGCCCAGCGTGACCAGGATGTCGCGCAGGTTCTGGCCATGCCAGGCCGGCGGCCAGGAGGCGATGGCGCGCTCGCGGATGCTCAGCGACGGGTCCGGCACCATCAGCGCTTCGGTCACTTCGTAGACGTGGCCCAACCCATGGCAGGTGCTGCAGGCCCCCTGCGGCGTATTGGGCGAGAAGTCCTCGGCGTACAGCATGGGCTGGTGGGCCGGGTACGCGCCTGCACGCGAATACATCATGCGTACCAGGCTGGACAGCGTGGTCACGCTGCCCACCGATGAACGTGCGTTGCTGGCACCGCGCTGCTGCTGCAGGGCCACCGCCGGCGGCAGGCCGTCGATGGCATCCACGTCGGGCACGCCCGCCTGGTCGATCAGGCGGCGCGCATACGGTGCGACGGATTCAAAGTAGCGCCGCTGGGCCTCGGCGAAGACCGTGCCGAACGCCAGCGAGGATTTGCCCGAACCCGATACCCCGGAGAACACCACCAGCGCATTGCGTGGAATGGAGACGTCGACGTTCTTCAGGTTGTGCTCGCGTGCGCCGCGGACCTCGATGCAGCCGCTGGCCGCGGCTGCGCATGACGACTCGCCAAAGGGGGTGTTGGACATCTTCGCGATCCTGCTGCCAATCAGTGGAATACGTGCATGCGCACACGGGCGGTTATTGTCGCTGTTGCAGGGTGAATGGAGTGAGGGGATGTGTGATTGCGTGCAGCGTCGGAACACCAGGTGGCCGACGCCAACCGCGCCACGCGGCTGATTGTTAACCTGCATTGGCTGAAGGCTTGACGCCACGTTGCCGCACCCTTGATGCAGCCGCTCACAGTGCGGCTCCTATGCTGGGCCCGCCACTACGGCAGTGGGACCCAACCTGGAGATTCACCATGCAACGCGATCAGAAAGACCTGCCCCACCCGGACCCGGAAGCACAGCGCACCGATCCGGTCAGCCCGCTTCAGGCCAAGCTGCATAACCATCGCAATCATGAAGAGGCGTTGCAGGAGACGTTCCCGGCCAGTGACCCGATCTCGCCCTTCGTCGCAGCCCCGACGCCCGACGAGCAGGCCGCGCGCCTGGGTGAGCGGGTCAAACTGCCAGACCGCGAAACGGATGAGGAGGCCGGCGGAGGTGAGCAGTGATCCGGCGCGGCTTTGCGCGCGTCGCGGCGGCCACGGCGCGGTTGTCCGGCAGTCTTGGGGCGTTCGTCGCGGCACTGGGGGTGATCATCGCCTGGGCCGCCAGCGGGCCGGCCTTCCACTTCAATGACACCTGGCAGCTGGTGGTCAACACGGGCACCACCATCGTGACGTTCCTGATGGTATTCCTGATCCAGCATACCCAGAACGCTGACACCGCTGCGCTGCACATCAAGCTGGATGAGCTGATCCGGGTCAGCAAGGACGCCAACCAGGAGCTGCTGAACCTGGAATCGATGGAGCCGGCCCATCTTGAAGAGATACGCCAGCGCTACGAGGCACTGGCGAAGACCGCTGCAGACATCAAGTCCAAGAAGGAGCGCTGCATGCCCTGCGAAGCGGATGCAACCGCCGAAGCCTGAGGTCACCTTTGCGGCGGCGGCCTACAGCGCCGCCGGTGTGAGGCCCTGCCTGGCGGGGCCCTCCAGCAGGGCCCCGGTGGCGGAAAAGCGGCTGCCGTGGCACGGGCAGTCCCATGTGCGTTCATGGCCATTCCATTGGACGACGCACTTGAGGTGCGGGCACAGCGCCGACATTGCGTGCAGCTGGCCATCATCATCGCGGTAGATCGCGGTGCGCTCTCCGCCCACGTCCAGCAGCGCACCGCACCCGCGGCCCAGCTCGCTGGGAGCGCGCGACGACGCGGTTCCAAGGCGATCGCCCACCATGTGCCGCGCAACCGTGGCGTTGGTGCGGGCCCAGCCTGCAGCCGAGCGCAGCGGAGTAAAGCGCATGGGGCTGAGCAGCTGCTCGATCTCGCTGGTCGTTCCCGTGATTCCCTCCGTGATCGCGCGCGCGGCCACGCCCGCCCAGGTCAATCCGTCCGGCCCATAGCCGGTAGCGACCCATACATTGTCGTGCGCGCTGCTGCCGATGTAGGGCAGCTGATCCGCGGCCCGGAACTGCTGCGCGGACCAGCACAGCGGCTCGCCCTGCACGCTGAAGTTGCGACGCGCGTCGGCGACCAGATGCTGGGCCGGATCCATCGCCGGGGTTTCGCCAGTGCGATGTGTCTCCCCGACCAGCACCAGCCAGTCGCGGCCATCAGCGCCATGCACCCCGCGCAGCGAGCGGTGCCGGTCGGCGATCCAGTGAATGCCTGCCGCTGGCGGATTGGCCACCGGTACCGCTACGCCGTATTCGCGGTACACCTCCATTTCGGCCTGCACCAGGTTGAATCCTGCTGGCGAGTGGGTGGCCAGCACAAAATGCCTGGCATGAATGCGGGCACCAGGGGCCGTCGCCACTCCGGCTGAAGCCTCGATGCGGGTGATCCGGGTCCAGTCGTGGATGCGCACGCGGCCCACCAGATGACGGGCCAGTTCCCTGCAGAACGCCGCCGGATGCAACTGCGCCTGGTCGGGAACGCGGAAAGCGTGGGCCAAGGTGAACGGCAGCCCGGATTGGCGGTGCTCGCAATGCAGGCCAACGCGTTGGTAGGCCTGCAGCTCGCGTTCGAACTGCGCCGTGGCCTCGCGCGAACGCTCCTGCACGCCGTACTGCATGGCCACGCGCTCGAAGCCACAGTGCAGATCGTAGCGGTGGACCAGTGTTTCGATGGAACGCAGCGCGTGTTGCCGCCACTGCACGACACGACGTGCCGTGTCACCGCCCCAACGCTCGATCAGGTCTGCCATCCGGGACACGGGAGCGTAAAGATTGCCGGTTGACATCACCGTGTTGCGCCCGCCGATGGGGCCGGCATCCACCACCACCACATCCAGGCCGCTGTCGGCCAAGCGGGCGGCGGTCAACAGGCCGGTCATGCCTGCACCGACCACGAGCACGTCCGCGCGCGTGGCCCCGGCG
The DNA here is from genome assembly GCF_049384345.1 of Stenotrophomonas sp. CASM110. Classification (NCBI taxonomy): domain Bacteria; kingdom Pseudomonadati; phylum Pseudomonadota; class Gammaproteobacteria; order Lysobacterales; family Lysobacteraceae; genus Stenotrophomonas; species Stenotrophomonas sp. CASM110. The sequence goes on along the minus strand of NZ_JBMRGI010000001.1, from coordinate 138,035 downwards.
AGCGGGCGGAAGCCGTGCGGATCGGAGTCAGCTGACCATAAGCTGGCGCGCGGGGACGGGTCGGCCATGAAAAGGATCCTTGCAGGTTCATCGGAGAGCCTTCCCTGATACGCCCTGCCGGGTGAAACGACGGTGGCGTGCCCGTGCAGGAAATCCTCACGTGCGTGGCAGTGCCGCGGTGAGGATCAAGACGGGGTGAGTGCCGCATGGACACGATGCCTGCGTCGCCTGTGCGAACCGCGACCCTCTGCTTGCAGCGTGGTTGCTAACGTGGCTGCATGGAGGGCCAGGCAGTGAGCACGCACCTGGAAATCGACCTGATGATCGCGCAACTGGAGGAAATGCTGCCCACCTGGGCGGCGTTCTATCCCGAGCCGCAGTTCATCCGCATGCTCGCCGAGGCGCTGGACTACATCGCTGCCAGTGCTGACCCGGATGCCCGCCTGTACTGCGTGATGCGCACCGGGCACCTCGATTCGTGCAGCGGCGAGATGCCCTGGGCGGCGCGGTATGGAGACCGCTAGGCCGATCGATCACGCCGCGACGGCATAGGGTTCCACCAACCTGGCCAGGACATCCATCGCCGTCTCGGTTGGCGCATCGTCACCGGTCCGCTGGGCGAACCCTGACCAGTCCGCGCGGGCAAGACTCTTCAACTGCTCGGGTTGCGTCGGCAGCCAGCGCATCGGCCAGAACGGGAGACGCCGGTTGCCTACCCTGCCGCGCTGCAGTTCGATCAGTCCCGTGTGGCTTGTAGCACCGAGTACCCGCGAGTACGCCACATTCAAGCCATCTTCGGGTCCTTCCATGTACTGCAGGAAACGGGCGCCATCGAACAGCAGTACGCCGGTAACGCCGGCATTCCGGTTGAAGCGGGAGGCATCATCGACCAGGTCGTCCAGCTTCCCGCTGCGCAGGCCCAAAGGATCACCCGCAACGGCCGGGCCCGCTTCACTTATGTATGCGACTGCCCTGATCGGCATTGGCTGCTCCTGTAGCGAATCCCCCCAGATTCCGTATCGCAAGCATAGGCCAACCGCGCCGACGATATGTTCGGGCCCTGTGTATTCTGCGAATCAGTTGGGTTCGGGCTGACAGACGGTACGCAGCACGGGCCTGGCCTACGGGTCTGCCCGGGCCCATCGGGCGAGATTCTGCTTCACTTCCGCGATGCCGGCCCAAGGGTCCTTGCGGCGACGTCTCAGCTTTGCGGGCACGTCCTTGATCGTGAAGGCGTCGGCGCGCTTGAGTTTCGCCAGATCACCCCAGGCGATCGGCAGTGCCACCGGTGCGCCCGGCCGGGCGCGCAACGAATAGGACGCGACCGCCGTTGCACCGCGCCCATTGCGCAGATAGTCGACGAAGATCCGCTTGTTGCGCAGGCTCTTGGTGGCGGTTGCCAGGAACCGCTGCGGTTCGGACTGTGCCAATGCATCGGCGAAACCCTTCGCAAAACGCTTGGTCAGGTCCCAATCGCACCCTGGGTTTAGCGGCACGACCACGTGCAGGCCCTTTCCGCCGGAGACTCGCAGGAACGATTCCAGCTCCAGCTGCGCCAGCAGTTTCCGGATGTCGGTTGCCGCTTTCTTGACTTCGGCAAAGGGCACATCCGGTCCGGGATCCAGATCGAACACCACCCGGTCGGCCCTGTCGGGCGCCTCGGCGTGGCTGCCCCAAGGGTGGAACTCCAACGCGTTGAACTGCACCAGTTCCAGCAGGCTGGCTGCGTCCCGCACCACCAGGTAATGGGCGTTGATGCCGCTTTCCTCCTTCAGCCTTACCGAATCGACCAGCGCCAGCCCGGCCGTATGGTGTTTCTGGAAGAAGCAGGGCTTTGCGGTGCCACTGGGGCAGCGGATGATCGACAGCGGACGATCCACCACCTCGGGCAGGAGGTGCTCCATCACTGCTGCGTAGTAATCCCACACGTCCTGCTTGGTGTAGCCGTCGCCGGGAAACAGGATCTTGCCTGGGGACGACAGCACGGGGGGCGCGCGATCCGTTGCCGGCGCCCTTTCCACCCGGCGCCCACGCCGCGCGGGCGCTTGCGACCGCGCTGCGGCCGGGGCCGCTCCGGCGCGATCGGAATCGGCGAGGTCGGCGATATCCTTGTCCGCCCGCACCGCCTTCAGCGACGCCTGGCGCAACAGTTGCTGCCCACCGATTCCGCGGTAGAAGACCTCCACCACGAAACGCGGTTCGAACCAGGTCGCAGCGCGCAGATCGGTGTCCTGCGTGGGCACGTACGCGGTTGGCTTGCGGCCGCCGCCGCCCTTGATGCGCTTGCTGATGTCGCCAATCAGTTCATCCGAGAACCCGGACCCGACGCGCCCTGCGTAGAGCCAGCCATGCGTTGCGTCTGGCCGGGCCAGCAGCAGCGAACCAAAGCCGGTGCGGCTGCCTTTGGGTGCGGTGTAGCCCACTACCGCGAACTCGTCGCTGGCCAGCTGCTTCGTCTTGCGCCAGTCCTCGCTGCGGCCGCTGTGGTAGCTGCGATCGGCGCGCTTGGAGATGATGCCTTCGAAGTGCCGCTCACCGGCCAGTCGGTAGGCCTGGTCGCCATCCCCCTGTACATGCGAACTGAAGGCCAATGGGCTGCCCTGCCCCTCCAGCACCGATTGCAGCAGGGCCTTGCGCTCCAGCAGGGGCGCATCGGCGACATCCACGCCATCAAGATGCAGCAGATCGAACAGCGCATACGTCAGGACGCCTTGCTTCTCGCCGGAAAGCGTGGCCTGCAGCAGGTTGAAGTCTTCCTTGGTGCCGGCGCCGGCGATCAGCTCGCCGTCCAGTGCCGCCGAAGTCAGGCCCAGGGCCGCGATCGCATCACGTATTTCGGGAAGTTTGGCGGTCCATTCCAGCGCGTTCCGTGACCACAGCTGCACGTTGCCCTCAGCCACCGTAGCAAGGATGCGGTACCCGTCCCATTTGATCTCATGCACCCACTGCCCGCCTTGGGGCGGCGCTTCGCCCAGCTTGGCCAACTGCGGCTCAAACGGCCCGGACGGCGCTGCCGCCCTTTTCGCCTTGCTGAGCGCCAGGGCCTTCTTCGCCCAGTTCTTTCGCCGGGCGCGTCTGGCAGGTACCGCCGTCAGCCGCTTCTTCCCGGCCTTGCCGGCGCCGGCTCGCTTCAGATCCTCCGGTGGCGCTTCAGCGACGTCCCCCAGCAGATCGTCTGCCTCGATATCGCTGGCAAATCCGTCGTCGTCCTTGAACAGCAGCCACTGTGGCTGGCGCGCGGGCTTTCCCGACCGGACCAGATGCCAGCCGCCTTTCAACTTGGTACCGAACAGCTCGAAGCGCAGATGGCCCTTGGCGAGCTGGGCTTCCGGATCGCCCTGCGTGGCCCATACACCGTGGTCAAACTGGGCGACATGGCCGCCGCCGTACTGGCCCTTGGGAATATCACCCTCGAACGCCGCGTAGTCCACCGGGTGGTCTTCCACTTCCACCGCCATGCGCTTGACCTTCGGGTCGTAACTGGGGCCTTTGGGCACCGCCCAGCTCTTCAGCGCATCGCCAACCTGCAGGCGGAAGTCATAGTGCCTGCGGCTGGCATGATGCAGCTGCACCACGAAAATGGCGCGCTGGCCTTTCGGCAGCGCCTTGCCCGGCTCGGGCTCCTTGGTCTGGTCAAAACGACGCTTGCGGCGATACTCGACCAGGGACATGGCCAGCTCCGCGCTATTTGCCCAGGTGCTTCCGGACAGCAACCGCCGTGGGCCCGACTGCCGCGACGGCCGCGCGAAGTTCGTCGGCGGACACGCCCAGCGTCGTGGTCCAGTACCGCAGTTCGTAATCCTCATTGACGTTGATGCGGTCCCGGTCCGGGCTGCCGGCGTTGTTCTTGTCATCGCTCATGGGAGTCTCCAGCGTGATCGGGGGTGAACTGACCGTACCGGCCACTCCATGGGCACGGAGCGATGCCACTGTGAAGCCATGGCGAAGGCCGCCGGCACGGCGTCCTGCCGATGCGCGAAAGACGCTGCTTCGTGAAGGCAGCGCGCAGGGTCCGCGTGGGAATTCACATGCCGCCTTCACTCCTTCCCCGCCTGATCGCAACCGGACGGGACCTATTCTGAGCACTCCATTCACAGCGGAGCCCAGCATGGCTATCAAGACGGCGGAAGATCTGTTCATCCACGAGCTCTCGGACATCTACAGCGCCGAGAAGCAGCTGACCAAGGCGCTTCCGCGCCTGGCCCGTGCGGCCGAGAATCCGGATCTGGCCGCAGCGTTCGAAACGCACCTGGAAGAAACCCAGGGGCAGATCGAACGCATCGACCAGGTGGTCGAAGTGCTCGGCATCCGCCTGAAGCGCATCAAGTGCGCGGCGATGGAAGGCCTGGTCGAGGAAGGCAAGGAGGTGATCGACAGCATCGACAAGGGGCCGGTGCGCGACGCTGCCCTGATCGGTGGCGCGCAGAAGGTCGAGCATTATGAAATTGCCTCCTACGGCACCATCGCCGCGCTGGCCAAGCAGCTGGGCTACAAGGACGCCCTGCCGTTGCTGCTGGAGACGCTGGAGGAAGAAAAGGCGACCGATGAGAAGCTGACCCTGCTGGCCAAGGGCGGCGGCAATGCCAAGGCCACGCAGGCCGCCTGAGTCGAATCGCATGCCCCTCGGCCGCCATGGAAGGCGGCCTCAGGGTGGGTAGAGCACCTGATCGTTTGGGCAGAAGAACGTGCGTCGCCGCGTCGTACCCATGTACAGCTTGCTGATCGGGCCACCGCAGAGCGGGCACACCTTTCGCGTATGCACCTGCCAGTGCTTCTTCAATTCGAAGCGCCGTTTCCATTCCAGGAAGTCGAAGCTGTAGGCACGGGCCTGGTTGATCAGGGCGGTGAGCTTGCGCGGTGGCAGGTCGCCCAGTCGCGTGGCCGGATGCACGCGGATGCGGAACAGCACCTCGTTCTTGATGATATTGCCGACGCCCGCGAAGATCGTCTGGTCCAGAAGCGCATCACAGACCAGGGTGTCCGGCAGTGCCTTCAGCTTGCGCCGGGCCAGCTTTGGATCCCAGGCGTCGTTCATCACGTCCGCCCGCCAGTCGTAGACGTCGTCCAACGGCTGGTCGATCAGCCGGACGGAACACGCGTAGAAATTCAGTTCCCCGTTGTCGAATGCCAGCGACACCCGTGCAGGAGCTGGCTTCCGTTCGTCGATGCGCCAGCTGCCGAACATCATCAGATGGATGCGCAGCGTGTGGTGGCTGAACTCCAGCAGGAAGTGCTTGCCCCAGCTGCGAACCGCCTTGACCCTGCGTCCCTGCAGCGGTGACAGATCGATGCGGCTGTTGCCGGAGACGCCGCGCACGACGTGACCCTTGAAGCGGCTGGCGGCTTCGCGCAGCAGGACAATGGACGGGCCCTCAGGCATGCGCGTTCTCCTGCAGCAGTGCCTGCAGGTGCAGGGCGTTGCCGGTCGCGTGGCCCAGCGCGGTGTTGTCCAGTACGCACCAGGCGCGGCGCTGCGCAGCGGCTTCACGCTGCAGGTGCTGGGCCAGCCCCGCCAGCGCCTGTTCGCTGTAGGGGCTGCGATAGATCTGCGGCTGCCCGTGCCAGCGCCAGTAGCTCCACGTGCGGTCACCGCCCGGGACAGCTGCTGCCGGTACCCGGGCCGGGTCAGCCGCGACCCGTGCGATGCCATGGTCGCTCAGCAGCGTATCGACGTCCGCAGTGAACCAACTGGGGTGGCGCGGTTCGCAGGCGACATCAACCGAGGTGCGTGCGCGCAGTCCGTGCAGGAATGCCTTTACGGTTGCCGGCTCATACGCCAGGCTGGGCGGCAGCTGGAGCAGCAGCGGCCCCAGCCTGTCCCCCAGCGCGATCACGCCATCAAGGAACAGCGCCAGCGGCTGCATCGCGTCGCGCAGCCGGCGTTCATGGCTGATCACGCGCGGCAGTTTCACCGCGAAGCGGAAACCCGCGGGCACGCTCGCCGCCCACCGGGCGTAGGTCGCCGCCTGGTGGGGGCGGTAGAACGAGGAATTGATCTCGACCATCGGCAGGCGGGTGGCATAGCGCTGCAGTACGCTGTCGCCTGCGCCGAACGCCGCCTGCGCCGCGCGCGACAGCGACCAGCCTGCGCAGCCGATGCGTACCTGTCCTGGCGTGCCCGGGGCGTTGGCTGCGCTCATCGTGCCACCGGTCCGTCCGGCTCCAGCAACCGGCCATCGCCGGCGCCTGGCGGCGCCTGCGCCACCGATTGCAGTCGATCAAGCGCACTGGTGCCAGGAGCGAGCGCGGAGGCGCTGCGCACGAAGCCGGTCCAGTCGGAGATCGCGATCTTTCCCAGCGCCAGCTCATCCACGCGCACGCTGTGCATGCGCCAGTGCGGGAACTGACGCCGCCCCACCCTGCCCCGGTTGAGTTCGACCAGACCGTTGTGGCTGCCGGCCGCCAGGATGCGGGTGTACGCCGCACTGACGCCGGCCTCCGGACCTTCGAGGTATTGCAGGAAGCGCGTGCCGTAGAACAGGAGGACGCCGGTCACATCAACCGACTCGTTGAACAGCATCGCGTCCGCGACAAGCTGCTGCAGCCGTTCTGCAGTCAGGTTTCGGGTGGCTTCACTTACATATGCAATGGCACGAAGAGGCATGACAGCACCGGGTTGTTGCAGATGGCTCTACCTTAGCGGTGCGGATCAAACGCGCGGTGACACCTGCGTGGAGGCGGCGTTGAACCTGTACGTGCCAACGCCGCGCTGCGTTGACACCCGGCTCGAGCACCACGACCGGCATGCCGTGTCTTCCGCCGATGGATTTGCTTTCGTGGAGAATGCATGAGGAAGCGCGTGCCTGCGCATGACATCACGTTGGCAGTGGTGCCACCGCCGTCTAGCGGCGGATCTGGAAGATGGTCGCTGCCGCCAATCGGGCGGCTCACTCCAAGGAGACTTTCCATGGCCAACCAGAACCAGAACCAGGGCAGCAGCAACCGCGGCTTCGCTTCGATGGACGAAGACAAGCAGCGCGAGATCGCCGCCAAGGGCGGCCGCGCCGCGCATGAGTCGGGCAACGCCCATGAATTCAGCTCTGAAGAAGCGCGCGAAGCCGGTCGCAAGGGCGGCGAAGCGGTGAGCCAGGATCGCCAGCACATGGCCGACATCGGCCGCGAAGGCGGCCAGAACAGCCATGGCGGCGGCAACCAGGGTGGCAACCAGGGCGCTCGTCAGCAACAGCAGGAGCGTGGCGGCAACAACAACCGCGGTGGCCAGCAGCGTTGATCGAGACTGACCGGTTGCACCCCATGTGGGCGGACAGCGTGTCCGCCCACTTTTTTTCACGCGAAACGTGGGGCGGAGGCCCGCCCCGGCCTGTCCCGCGTCAAGGCTCCCGTGGCGGCAGGTCGAGCGCACCGGCGCCCGGCCCGGCGCCCAGTTCGGCACCGGTTGTCGGCCGTGCTTCGGGATCGGAAAGCGTTCGCAGGGTCATGGCCTGCACCGCCGCCTGCTCGCGTGGGTCCAGGCCCACCGTGGCGCTGCCGTCACCGCCGTCCACAGCGGCCTGGGCCTCGCGGTCGCTGACCCGCTCCCACAGCTCGCCGCTGTTCCAGCTGCCCAGCAGGTCATCGGCGCCGTCGCCCTGCGACATGTCCATGTACAGGTCGGTAAAGGCGGGGTCACCCGGCTGCTTGCCCGGCGGGAAGTTGGGCTGGATGCTGTGCAACGCCTTTTCGAAGGACTTCTGGTGGGCGATTTCGCGCGTCATCAGGAAGCGCAGTGCGTCCTTGATGCCTGGATCATCGGTCACCGTGATCAGTCGTTCGTAGACCAGCTTGGCGCGGGCTTCGGCGGCGATGTTCGAGCGCAGGTCGGCGGTGGGCTCCCCGATCGAATCGACGTAGGCCGCCGTCCACGGCACCCCGCTGGAATTGACCAGCGCCGGGCCGCCCCCATACAGGATCTGTTCGGTATGGCTGGTGCTGTTCTGGCCCAGCAGCCGCATGTCCTCGGCTTCGGCAAGACCCTCGGACTGGATGGCCTTCGGGCCGCGGTTGAGCATGGCGATGATGGTGCCGATGATCTCCAGGTGGCTGATCTCTTCGGTGGCAATGTCCATCAGCAGGTCCTTGCGGCCCGGATCGCATTCACCGAGTCCCTGGGTGAAGTAACGCATTGCAGCCGCCAGTTCGCCTTGGGGGCCGCCAAACTGTTCCAGCATGAGGCTGGCAAGCTGCGGGTTGGATTCGCGCACGCGCACGGTGTACATCAGCTTCTTGTGGTGGAAGAACATGGGACTGTCTCCTGTGTATGGCAGGCGGGACCGGGATCAACGCTTGGCTTGGGCGCCAGGCGTTTCGTCACGGTTGAGGAAGGCGCCGACCAGGCTGTCCTGGTGCTCTTCCAGCCAGCGCGCCATGGCGATCTCTTCCTGCAGGATCTGGCCGCACACGGCCGCGATATCCGGCGCAGCGGCCCGCTCGGCCGCGATCACCAGCGCCCGGTAGGTGGCGATCTCGGTGTTCTCGAAGCCAAAGGAGATGCCGATGCTCTTGACGACCTCGTCCTCCATCAGGGTGTTGCCGGCAGCGTGGATCGCTGCGGTCATGCTCGCGAACATCCCCTTGGCGGTGGGCACGCTTCCGCCGAGCGCTTCAATGCACTCGCGCAGGGAGGCGGCCTGCTGCTGCGTCTCCAGTACGTGCTGGCCGATGCGTGCGGCAAGATGGGGATAGTTCTGGATGCGCGAAGCCATGGCCTTCATCATGGTCTCCGCCTCCTGCTCCATGGCGTAGGCATCCTGCAGCCATTTCAGCAGGCGCTCGCTGCGGACGGTGTTCTGGTCTGCCATCATGGTCTCCGGTAGTGGGGCGACATGCCTCCGGAGACCATGGTGGCGAGGCAGCAATCACTGCCCCGTCGGCCGGCGTGAGCCGGCGGGCGTGCGCGCTGCACCTGGCGCTGATGCGGTCATAACATCCGCTGTTGCGTGGCAACGCCTGCCGCGAACTCAGGCGGGCATCGCGCCGGACACTACAGCGCTGCCGGCGTCGCGACGGGGGCTTGCTGCGGGTGCGCGCGCGCCTGCGGACGCCTTCAACGCCTGGATCACCCGGTGCTGCGCACGGTGCGCGCCCCCTTCCACGCCCACGACGTAGACAAAGCGGCCATCGAACTTGGCCTGGGCACCCTCCAGCACGTCATCCTCCTGCAGGGCGCGCTTGAGCGACTTCATCCATGCCCGTTCGGGGGTGCGATCCAGCTCCACGACGATCGCAGCGCCGCCGCAATCCAGGGACATGCACTCCACGCGCAATGCGCAGGGGGCGGTGGGGTCGGTGGCGGATCGAGGCATGGTCATGGCTCCAGTGCTGGGGGACGGCGGCAGTATCCATGGCCGCCGCCAACGCGCCGTCAAAAAAGGCGCACCGCCTTCCACGCCGCATCGACGGCATGGAGCACCTGCGCGGGGCGGCTTCGCGCTGGGCTGACACGGCCCACGCGCGCCGTTGATGCAATACAGCACACACTGCAGTTCCCAAGGCAACACAGGCATGCGCGCATGCAATCGGAAATGGACCAGCGCAGGTGCAACCTGCTGCTGGTTGAAGACCAGCTCGACCTGGCTGCACTGATGGAACAGGCGCTGGAAGACGGCGGCGGCCGGGTGACCCACGCCTACAGCGTGTTCGATGCGCTGGGGCTGCTGGATACGCAACGTTTCGATGGCGCGGTTCTGGATGTGGAGCTCCGCGATGGCGTGGTGTTCCCGGTGGCCGATCGACTGGCGGAACTCGGCATTCCCTACCTGTTCGTCTCTGCGGTCTATGACCAGCTGGTGCCGCTGCGCCACCGCCGCGCAACCTTCGTGGCCAAGCCGTTCCACATCGACCAGTTGCAGGAAGCCGTCCAGCAGGTCGTGGGAGACGCCTGCGCGCCCCCTGCCACGCATTGAGCGGCAGACGCCGGGATTACGCCAGGTGTGGGGCTACCACCTGCCCCAGCTGGCGCAGCGCACCACCGCGGGAGAGCCCGCTCCAGTTGCCACGAGCGACGCTGCGGATGTCGGCAGGGTCGGTCCAGAGCAGCCGCATCGACCAATAGGGAAAGAACCGGCCGGACACCCTGCCCCGGCCCAGCTCAAGCAGTTCGCAATGGCTGGGGGCACCGAGGATACGGCTGTACACCACGTTGATGCTGTCTTCCGGTCCCTCGATGTACTGGAGGAAGCGGTGCCCATCGTAAAGAAGCACACCCGTCACGCCTGCTTCGAAGTTGAAGCGGGCCGCGGCCCTGGCGAGGTCGTCCACAGGGTCCATGGAAAGCCCCGGTATCGCCTCACTTGCGTAAGCGATTGCGCGGAGGGGCACGTTGATTCCTTCTGACGCAGGAAGTGTCCTGCCCTTCCATGATGCTGCCCTTGCCGTAGAGCCAAATGAGGCGGTTCACAACCTGCCTCGCTCCATCCTCTCCCCTGCGGCACACTGCAGTAACAGGTTTCCGGCTCAGGCGGCCTTTGCGTAGGGCTCGACAATCAGCAGCAGCTTGTCCATCGCCGTGGCATCGGCCTGTCCGGTCGCTGCCCGCTGGATGAAGCTGGTCCAGTCGGCACAGGCGATCTCGCGCAGCTCATCTGCAGTGACGGACAGGCAACGCATGGGCCAGAACGGCAGCCGCCGCTGGCCGACACGCCCCCGCGCAAGTTCGATCAGGTGGATGTGACTGCTGGCGCCGGCGACACGGGAGAAGGCCACATCCAGTCCATCGGCAGGGCCCTCCATGTACTGCAGGAAGCGTTCGCCGTCGAACAGCAGCACCCCGGTCACCCCTGCGCCCCGATTGAAGCGCGCGGCATCGTCCATCAGCGCTTTCAGACGTTCCGGCGAGAATCCACTGACGGCCTCGCTGACGTAGGCGATGGCTCGATTCGGCATGGTGCCACTCCTGCTCTCCCAGCGCTTCACTCTAGGACGGGCATCGTGGCGAAACCGTAAACGCCAGCCGGGAAAACATCACATCATGCCCAATTCAGCGTGGTTTCCGAGGCGCTTCCAGGTACCGCCATCCGCCGATCTGCCGCCGTGGCGGGGCGCGCGCCCTCCATTGCGGCCAGGTAGGCCGAGAACCCTCCGGTCGCGCGTCCCACCAGGCGGGCACTGGTCATGACGATGGGAGCGCCGGCCCACCTTACGGCAGCGCCGAGGCGTTGCAGCCTGCTCACCAGTGCAACATCCTCTCCACATCGCAGGGGAGCAAATCCTCCCGCCGCAAGATAGGCCTGGGCGGAGACGCCGAAATTGGCACCGTGGATGCGCCCATGATCGTCGCCCCACTGCTGCCGTTTCTGGAACGCGCGTCGCAGGCGCTTCTCCGTCTTGGAGGTGGTTGCTATGTCCACCAGTCCGCAGAAGGCGTCGCACCGGCCCTCAAGCTGGGCAACCAGCCATTCGGGAGGTACCTCGCTGTCGGCATCGGTGCTCGCCAGCCATCTCGCACCGCGTCCGAGCAGCGCAGCGGCGGCCGCTGCCCTGGCAACGCCGACGCAGCGTGCTTCCAGGCGCACCGTATCGACCCGCTGCTGCTGGCAGATGGACGCGGTGGCATCCGAGCAGCTGTCCAGTGCAACCACCACCTGCACTGCTTCGCCGTGCAGCCCGGGATGCAGGGCTGCCCTTCGGATCGATTGCAGGCAGCGCTCCACGCTGGCTGCCTCGTCATGGGCCGGAACCAGGATGCCGATCATCGCAGGCCCTCGTTGCGGGCCAGCGATAGTGCGCTGCGCGTCCAGCCCTGCAGCACGAAGTCCGCATCACGATAGTGGAAGGCTTCGTGCAGGCCTTGGCCAAGGCACCGATGCACGACGTCGGTGCGACTTGCGCGCCCATGGAACGAAGGCAACCAATGGCAGGCGACCAGCAGTCCGTCGTCGCGAAGGGCCGAATCGATGCCGGCGCGCAGCTCGTGCAGCGCTGCTGCACCCAGGTAGTAGCCCATTTCCCCGCAGACGATCAGGTCGAAGCGGCCCGGCGGCCATTGCTCGGGATGGCTGGCGCAATGGACCTGCACATGCGGTAGGTGGGCCAGATTGCGGCGGGCCCGGAACGCTGCGCGTGGGCTGATGTCGGTGGCCAGCAGGCGCTCGCAGCGGGCGGCCAAGGCCTCGGTCAGCACGCCGTTGGAGCATCCCAGCTCCCAGCCCCGAGTGAACTGGCGCTGGCTCAGGCTGGCCAGCAGCAGCGCACGCTTGCGTTCTTCATACCACCGGCTGCGATAGCCGAAGGGATCCTCCTGCTCATGCAGTTCATCGAAGTACGGCTGCGCGCTCATGCCAGGAATACCTCGTAGTTCCGGAAGAATCGGGTCAGTACATGTGCGGGCAGCACCGGCGGGCTGTTCAGTTCCGGCACCTCGCCGGTCTGGGTCCGGAAGTGCGCGATGGCGTTTCGTTTTGCGGCAGCCACTGCTGAAATGTCGATCAGCCTGGGAACCTCCCACGCCATATGTGCGCAGGCGGGGTCAAGCCAGTGCCAGCCCCACACCGGGTACTCCAGGCGTCGGCAGCCCACTGCCCGCACCGCCCTGCAGGCAGCACGCCCTGCGGCTTCATGATCGGGATGCCCATCAAAGCGCCAGGGTGCCAGGACCAGGTCGCTCGGCTGGAGGTGCTGCTGCAGCCAGTCTTCCAGGCCCTGTTCGTGCGCACTGACCGCGCCGTCGGCGATGCCGAGATGAAACGCGGATCCAGGCCGGATACCGAGTTCGCCCAGCGCTGCGGCAAGCTCGGCGCGTCGCGCCGAGCGCAGGCGTTCTGGCGTCCACCAGTGCTCGTCCGGATAGCACGCTTCGCCATCAGTCACGGCGACGACGCGTACCTCCATGCCCTGCTCCGCAGCGTGACGGAGCAGTCCACCACAGCCGAGGATCTCGTCGTCTGGATGGGGTGCGACCACCACGACGCGATCATGGCCGGCGCACAGGGCATTGGCCGATGTTGCCGGCCGCTGCCACAGCCAATCGCAGCGCAGCCATGCCTGCTCCTGCGTTCCTTCCCCCTGCAGGGGTGTCCTGGCTACAGCGCCCATGTCGCCTCCTGGCTCGCCCGCTGGCCGCCCAGCCATTCCCAATCGCGATCTGCGTGGCTCTGCCGAAGGAACACGGTCAGGTCCGCGCAGCGACGGGCGTGGGCATCTTCCAGGCACATCGGCGCCGGGCCCAGTGCGCGCCCCGCCAGATCCAGGACACGCGTCGCCGCGCGCTCGACCACGCAGCGCAGGCGCACGACCTCTTCGCGGTGCGCCGATTCCGGCGCGGCGTCGACGCGCGCCGCCACTTCGCGAAGCAGCGCCGCCGCCGGGCCCAAGGCGAGGTCCACTTCACCCAGTAATCGCGCGCGATTCCCCTCGGTGCAGGCTGGCCGCATGCGCTCGGCCAGGGCGGCCGCCGCGCCGAACCAGACTGCCGCGATGCCCGCACCGCCGTGCCAGAAACCCGGTCGCTGCAGGTACTCATCGCGCGTTCCCAGAAGCGCCATCGGTGCGCCGTCGAATCGCACCGTGGTGGACGGAACGCCGGCCATGCCAACGGCCGGCCAGGGCTCATCTGCAAGCGTGCGCCAGTGCTTCGCTGCCACCTGGCACAGCCACACGCCCTGCGCGTTGCGGACGGTTACCAATGCCGCATCCACCCACGCGCTGCCGGAACACCAGGGCTTGTCACCATGGAGCTGACCGTGGACATCGAAGCGGAGTGTGCTGGCTGGACCTTCCGCCGTCCAGACCGCCAGTAGCTGGCCTTCAGCCAGGGCGGGCGCGTTCAGTTCGGCAATGATCGCCTGGGCGTCGTAGTGCGCCTCAAGCACTTTGGCCAGGCACAGGTCTTCCGCCCCCCATGCCGCCAGCGCCTGCCACCGCTGCAGCGTGCGGCCGCTTCCGGGCAATGGCAGGTCGGGCCGCTGGACCACTAACTCGCGAGCGCGGCCCTCCAGCGGGGATGGCGATGTCACATGCTGCATGAAGGAGCCTGAAATGGAGAGACATGTCGAACGTAGGCCGCAAGCGGTCACATCGCTGTCTGGGAGGCGTAGCCGGCGCATGAATTCTCTGCGCGATGATCCTCACGCGCTCGCTTGCCTGCGCTGCCGTCGTGCGCGCAGGCACTGCAGCAACTCCCACAACCATGGCAGCACCACCACGCCCAGCGCCGGCAGCAGGACCAGCCACCAGACGCCCGGTGCTGCAGGCTTCACTTCGAGCGACCACCGAGGGTGGACCTGCCAGCCCACCCAGCCCAGCAGGACCCACGGCGCGGCATCGAGCACGCTGTGCACATGCTGCTCTGCCGGGCTGATGCGTCGTCTGCCGTCCGCGCTGACGGTGTCGAAGTAGCCGGCGATTGCGTGCGCGAGGACCAGAAGTGCCAGAATCGTGACGAGCGACAGCGTGTTTTGCAGCAGGAGCCATGCGAGCACCCCGCTTCCGATCAGCAGCAACTGCACCCCATGCAACAGGCTTTCGCGCATCGCAGAGGTGTGTGGAAGGTCGGTCCGCCGGTGAAAATGGAAGTCCAGCCAGCCGGCAGCCAGCCACAGTGCGTAGACACCGGCGGCAATCGCGCTCATGGCAGCATGCTCAGGGTGTCAGCACGATCTTGCGGCAGTCGTCATCCTTGGCATCGAATATCGCGTAGCCCTGCGCAGCGTCGGCCAGGCGCATCCGGTGCGAGATGATGTCACCCGGATCCAGCTTTCCTTCCATGATTGCGTCGAGCAGTTCCGGCATCAGTCCCTGCACATGGGTCTGGCCCATCTTGAATGTCAGACCTTTGTCGAACGCATCACCCAGCAGAAAACCATGGATGAAGCCGGCATAGACGCCTGGAATGCTGACCACGCCGCCACGGCGCGCTGCCGCGATGCATTGCCGTATCGCCACGCCACTGCTGCCTTCTAGCTTTACAGCGGTCAACGCTGACTCCAGCGCGCTGCCCTCGGCCTCGAAGCCTACGGCCTCGATGCAGGCGTCTACGCCCCGCCCACTGGTCTGGGTAAGGATGTAATCGGCCGGGTCTTCGATCTCCTTGAAGTCGATGGGGGTCACGCCGTAAGCACGGCGTGCATAGTCCAGGCGGTAACGAAGGTGGTCGACCATGAAGATGGTCTCTGCTCCCAGCAGCCGGCAACAGGCCGCGCTCATCAGCCCAACCGGACCGGCGCCGAAGATGGCCACCGTCGAGCCGGGCTTCACACCCGCGTTCAGCGCGGCCTGATAGCCGGTCGGGAGAATGTCAGACAGGAACAGCACCTGCTCATCGGCCACGCCTTCCGGAATGCGCAACGGGCCCACGTTGGCCTTCGGCACGCGTACGAATTCGGCTTGGCCACCGGCTACGCCGCCATACAGATGGCTGTATCCGAACAAAGCAGCTGGAGGCAGCAGCCCTTTCTGGTTCAGCGCCGCGCCCCTGCCAGGATTGGTGGTCTCGCATGCGGCATATTCGGCCAGCCTGCAGTGGAAACACTCGCCACAGGCGATCACGAAGGGAATCACCACGCGATCGCCCGGCTTCACCTGGGTCACGCCGCTGCCGACCTCTTCCACCACGCCCATGAATTCGTGGCCCAGTACATCGCCATCGTGCAGATCAGGAATCTTGCCGCGGTAGAGGTGCAGGTCCGAACCGCAGATGGCGGTGGCGGTCACCCGCAGTATCAGATCGTCATCCGCCGCCAGTACCGGGTCGGGCACAGTCTCGACGCGCACATCCCTGCGGCCGTGATAGGTCAATGCCTGCATCGTGCTGCTCCAGGAGCTCGGGCCTTCAGCATCGCAAGGCCGCCATCCGGCTGCAGTGACATCCCGGTGTGCACGGCGTTCATTCTGCAGCGTCGTGGCGTTAACCCGGCGCGGTGCAGGCTTCACTCTCTCGCCGCAGGAGCTGCCCATGAACGACAAACTGCCCTTCAATCCAACGACGGATGTGGACGATCAGTCAAAAGCGCACACGCCGGACAAACGGCGCAATGATCGAGCCAGATGGAAGGACCACGACATGCCCGACGACGGCGATGGCCGCAAGGCGGTACCGGAGGACTACGAGCGCCCTGATCCCGATCCGACAGGGAAGCGTTGAGTCCGCCTCACATTCCGGATGCGCAGCAATCACGAGGCATGGCCCTTTGCCCACGCAAGCTTCATGGACGATCTTTGGAACAGCCTGAACGAGGTCTTGCATGTGGAAACGCAACGGTCTCTCACTGGTGCTGCTTGCGCTCACGTTGGCGTTCATTGTGGGGCAGGCAGTTGCGGGGCATCACGTGCACAACCAGGAACTGGTCGAGCACGGACGCATGCCGATCGATTTCTGGCACTACCTGGCTACTGGGCACTTCGTCAGCGCTACATTCGAGA
The DNA here is from genome assembly GCF_049384345.1 of Stenotrophomonas sp. CASM110. Lineage (NCBI taxonomy): Bacteria > Pseudomonadati > Pseudomonadota > Gammaproteobacteria > Lysobacterales > Lysobacteraceae > Stenotrophomonas > Stenotrophomonas sp. CASM110. Next base: position 121,682 of record NZ_JBMRGI010000001.1, on the reverse strand, counting down.
ACTGGGAGAGCGAATTCCTGCAGATGGGGATGTACGTTCTGCTGACGGTCAGCCTGCGCCAGCGCGGTTCGGCCGAATCGCGGCCGCTGGACCCCGCGCAGGAACAGAATCGCATCGAACCCGGACGCACGCCCTGGCCGGTCAGGCGCGGTGGCCTGTGGAAGGTTCTTTACGGTCATTCGCTGGCGATTGCGTTCGGGCTGTTGTTCCTGTTCAGCTTTACGCTGCATGCATTGGGAAGCTGGCGCGCCGAGGAGGCCGAACAGCAGTTGAAGGGATTGCCGCCGCCAGGCTTTGTGGAGCACCTCGCCAGCAGCACATTCTGGTTCGAATCCATGCAGAACTGGCAAAGCGAGTTCCTGGCCGTGCTGTCTCTGGTGGTGCTGACGATCTTCCTGCGCCAGAAAGATTCGCCGCAATCCAAGCCGGTCGAGGCGCCGCATACCCAGACAGGAGATTGAACCATGGCAGATGATCCGTCGAGGGCCTTGCTGATCATCGACATGTTCAGCCGTTTCGATTTCCCGGGCGCGCAGGAGCTGGCGCCCGCGGCAGAGCGGGCGGCCCGGCAGATCCGGCGCCTGAGGGATCACTTCGACGAACGCGGGTGGCCGGTCATCTACGCCAATGACAATTTCTCGGATTGGAAGCGCGATTTCCGCCAGCAGGTGGAACAGTGCCGGCGCGACGGCGGTCCGGCGGGACGAATTGCCAGCCTTCTCTCGCCCTTGCCCGGTCATTACTTCGTGCTCAAGCCCAAGCACTCGGCGTTCCTGGCCAGTCCCTTGCCGATTCTGCTGGCCAAACTGGGCGTGCGCCGCCTGTACCTGAGTGGCATGACGGCCGATTCGTGCGTTCTGGCCACCGCGCTGGATGCCAACGCCAGAGAGTTCGACGTCGTGTTGGCACCGGAGGTCGTGGCGGGGCTGCCATCCCGGAAGCGGCGCGCACTGGCGCTGCTGGCTGATTCGGGCGCAGCCCGGATCGCGCGGCTTTCTTCGCTTGTCTCTGGGCAGGAAGCAGGAGGGCCGCTGAAGGCAGCTCAGGCCCGGTCGGCTATCCCCTGTACGCCGGCATGACCGGCGCAATGTGCACAGCAGAAGATCTGGCCATTTCCTTCAACGCCATGCCCAATGACCGCGCATTTGCAGTGTGCGCAGCGGGGTGCGAATGCGTGGATCGCGCACTCGAACGAATCGAACGTGCCGCTGCGCCCGCCCTGCTGCAGGGTAAAGCTCTTGTCGTAGTTGTTGCCGCAGATATCACAGGTAGCCATGGGGCACCTCGTGCTGTGGAAGGAACATGCAGTGTGGCGAGCGCGAATGTCGGTGGCCGTGAATGCACCGTGTCGCGAGGGTGTAGGACGTCCGCATCGTCGCCAAGCGGGCGCGGCGTGCTTCATTGGTCATTGCCGGGCTCGGCACTGTTGCCACGTGGTGTGCCGCGACCACAGGGAAACGCCGTGCGCAGCCCTTCGACAACCAGTGGCGACGCATCCTGCTGCAATCGCTCGCGGGGCAGTTGCCGGAGATGGGAAGACACATGGTCGACCAGTTCATGCGGAAGGATCTGGCGCTGCCCGCACCACTGTCCGCGGCTGGCATCGGCGACGCCCAGGATATAGCCGCTGGCGCGAGCGCTGGACAGGCTCCGGCACTGTTCGCCGTCGCAGAACCCGTCATCGCCTTTCCCCTGCAGGAGGGTAATGAGTTCCGTGCCGCTGACAAGCCAGGTCCGTACCGGCTGCATTGTTCCGGCCAAAGCGGACCCAGCCAGCGCGCAGAGGCCAAGTGCGAGGAGCCGACGCATGACGCGGCGCGCCTGGGGTTGGTGATGTCTCTTCATGTTGAGGCCCTGGCTGTTGCTTTCATGGACGCCACGCGGCAGAGGTCAAAGCCGATCAAGCTGGTTGCGCGGACGAAACTCCGGGTCGTCCTCGGCTTCCAGCATGGCCTCCACCAATGTTTCGAAGGGCTCGGTGGCGGCATCCAGGTCTGCGGATGACAGGAATCCGGATTCCCCGGGGCCGGCCAGCCCAATCGCAGCAACCGTCTCCTGCTCACCTTCCTCGGCCCAGAGATAGTCGTGGATCAATGCCACGCCTTCGTCGCCCCCCTTCAGGAAGTCGGCGGCGCCTCGTGCCACGGCAAGAAACGCGATGAGATCGTAAAGGCTCTCCGAATACGTCAGCGATCCTGCGACAAAGTGCGTAGCAGTGCGGTCATAGGCGGCAATCTGGATATTCCCGGCCTGTGCAGAGGCAAGGAAAGCCTTCAATGCGGCGCGATTGTCGGGGTAGCGGGCCAACAGCGCCTGGCAATCCGCGAGCAGGTGGTCCAACGCCTCGTCGCTGCACGAGGCAAGGTATTGACCGTTTTCCATGCGCCACTGCCCGGAGATGCCTCGCCAGTCGGACCAACGGGATGATGAAGGCACGGGCGCTGCCAGCCATCTGGAAAGATCGTGGTGGGAAATCTTCAGGCGGAGCAGTGCTGAATAGGGCTCTGACAAGGCGATCCTCCACTATGTCTGCGTACAGTTGGCTTGTAGCAGACAACGCATGACCCGCCAACATCTGGCGGCTGCCGCAGGCCGGTGCCGGACTATCGCCCAGCCGTCGACCCTCTCACCACGCACCTTCCCGTCATCACCAGCCTGCGCACGGGCAGCTCCGGCATGCGCAGGCGTTCCAGCAACAGCGACATCGCAGCGCGCCCCATGTCTTCAACCGGCTGCTCGACCACGGTAATGCCAGGTTCGACCAGCTCGGTCCAGCGCTCGTTGTCGAACCCTGCCAGCGCCAGCTCTCCTGGAATGGCGAGACCGGCGCTGCGTGCCGCCTTCAATGCACCCATGAGCAGCAGGCTGTTGCTGGTGACCAGCGCGTCGGGACGCGAAGGGCCGGCCAGCCATTGGTCGACCGTTGCGATGGCGGCCTCGGCCGTTGGCTCGACTTCACGGTAATCCGGCTCCAATCCGTGCGTGCGCATCGCAGCAAGATAGCCGTCGCGGCGCTCGGCCGCCGTGGTGCTGGTGCTGCCGAACAGGCCGCCGATGCGGCGATAGCCACGCTCGACGAGATGCTCGACCAGAGCGCCCATCGCCGCGGGATTGTCCAGCACCACGCTGTCGATCGACCCGCTGGCCGCGGCGCGGTCCACCAGTACCGTCGGGAAGTCCAGCGTGAGCCGTTCCAGCCGCCCCACCGTGGTCCGTGTGGGCGCAAAGATCAGTCCACTGATGCGCTCCTCGTGCATCAACTGCAGGTACAGCGCCTCGCGCTCGGGGTCTTCGTCGGTGTTGCAGAGCGTGACGCGCAGGCCCTCGCGATAGGCGACCTCCTCCACCGCACGGATAAGCGCAGTGAAGAACGGGTTGCGGATATCCGCAACGATCAACCCGATGATGCCGGTGTGCCGGGAGCGCAGCCGCCTTGCCTGCAGGTTCGGCCGATAGCCGGTCTGGCGGATCGCCACCTCGACCCGGCCGCGAACCTCTTCGCTGACCGGGCCGCCCCCGAGCACCCGCGACACGGTGGACTTGGATACCCCCGCTACACGCGCGACGTCATTGATGCTGATACTCATTGGAAACGTTCCCGGAAAAGTGCGCCTGCCATGGCCCGGCGGCTGTTCAGGACAATGCTAACGCCAAATAGCTATTGGCATTTTGTGCAGTGCACATTGAAATAGGTGGTGGGAACGTTCCCAATATGCCCAGCCATCCTTTTGCCGGAGCCGCCCTTTGTCGCCCCAGACCTTCCCCTCCCCCGTCAGCCGGGAACTGATCCGCCTGGACGCGCGGGCGCAGGACAAGACCGATGCGATCGCCCAGGTCGCGCAGATGCTGGTCGCGGCCGGCTGCGTGGCGCCAGGGTACGAGGCCAGCATGGGACGGCGCGAAGCGCTGGCCAACACCTTCCTCGGCCATGCCGTGGCAATCCCGCACGGGCTTGGCGAGGACCGCCATCTGGTGCGCCGCGATGGCATTGCCGTGCTGCAGTTGCCGGAAGGCGTGGAATGGAATCCGGGGCAGGTCACCCGTCTGGTGGTTGGCATCGCTGCCCAGTCCGATACCCACATTACCCTGCTGCGCCGCCTGACCCGGCTGATCCAGGATGAGGCAACGCTGCAGCGCCTGTTTGCGACCACCGATGCGGGTGAGATCGTCAACGCGCTGACCGGCGACATTGCGATCACGACCGCCCAGGTACCGGCCACCGATCTGGCCGAGCGCTTTGACTGGACCATTGCCTACCCCAGCGGCCTGCACGCGCGCCCGGCCACGCGCTGGGCAGAGACGGCGCGCCGCTTTGCGGCCCGCGCCCAGGTGCGTGCCGGCGACCAGGCAGCGGACGCCAAGAGTCTGGTCGCACTGCTGCAACTTGGCCTGCGTCATGGCGATGCCGTCAGCGTATCTGCCGAGGGGGCGGATGCCCCTGCCCTGCTGACCGCGCTGCGCAGGGTCATGGAGGACCTGGTGGCACAGGAAAAGGCCGACGCCGAACGCGCAGCACAACGCAAGGCCACGCCGGTGGCAGGCTGGAATCCGCCCGAGGCACAGGCTGCCATCGTCGGCATCGGTGCCAGCCCTGGGCTGGCAATCGGCCCGGTGCATGTATTGGCCAGCACGCAGGCCGAGGTCGCCGATCGCCCGGCCCCGCTCGGCGAAGGCGGGGCGCGTCTGCAGGACGCGCTCGCACGTACCCGCCAGCAGTTGGCCGCGCTGCAGGATGACACCCAGCGCCGGCTTGGCGCCTCGGACGCCGCCATCTTCAAGGCCCATGCCGCGCTGTTGGACGACACCGACCTGATTACCCGTACCTGCCAGCTGATGGTCGAAGGCCATGGCGTCGCATGGTCCTGGCACCAGGCCATCGAACACATCGCCTCGGGCCTGGCCGCGCTGGGCAACCCGGTGCTGGCCGGGCGCGCCGCCGACCTGCGTGACGTTGGCCGCCGAGTGCTGGCGCAGCTTGATCCGTCGGCCGCCGGTGGCGGCCTGGCCGACCTGCCCGCGCACCCGTGCATCCTGATCGCGGCGGACCTGTCGCCGTCCGACACGGCCAACCTCGACACTACCCGCGTGATTGGCCTGGCCACCGCGCAGGGCGGGCCGACCTCGCACACCGCCATCCTCTCGCGCACCCTCGGCCTGCCGGCGCTGGTCGCCGGGGGGGGCGAGCTGCTCGCGATCAGCGCCGGTCGCGAGGCGATCATCGACGGCAGCAGCGGGCGGCTCTACCTGTCTCCGTCCGAGGCCGACCTCGCCTCGGCGCGCGCGTGGATCGCCGAACAGCAGCAGATCCGCGAGCGTGAAGCGGCGCAACGTGCGCAGCCGGCACAGACGCCGGACGGCCACCGCATCGACATCGGCGCCAACGTCAACCTGCCCGAGCAGGTGCCGCTGGCACTGGAGCAAGGCGCGGAAGGCGTCGGCCTGATGCGTACCGAATTCCTGTTCCTTGAACGTGGCAGTACGCCCAGCGAGGATGAGCAGTACACCACGTATGTGGCGATGGCCAAGGCACTCGGCGGCCGCCCACTGATCGTGCGTGCGCTCGATATCGGTGGCGACAAGCAGGTGGCGCACCTGGAGCTGCCGCATGAAGAAAACCCGTTCCTGGGCGTGCGCGGCGCGCGCCTGCTGCTGCGCCGGCCGGACCTGCTGGAACCGCAGCTGCGTGCGCTGTACCGCGCGGCGAAAGACGGCGCGCGCCTGTCCATCATGTTCCCGATGATCACCTCGGTAAGCGAGCTGGTCGCACTGCGCGCCATCTGCGAGCGCCAGCGCGCAGCACTGCAGGCGCCCGGGGTACCGATCGGCATCATGATCGAAGTGCCGGCCGCTGCGGCGCAGAGCGATGTGCTGGCCCGCCACGCCGACTTCTTCTCGATCGGTACCAACGACCTGACCCAGTACGTGCTGGCGATCGACCGCCAGAATCCGGAACTGGCCGCCGAGGCCGACAGCCTGCATCCGGCCGTGCTGCGCGCGATCCGCGCCACGGTGGAAGGCGCACGACTGCATGGGCGCTGGGTGGGCGTCTGTGGCGGGCTGGCCGGCGATCCGTTCGGCGCACTGCTGTTGGCCGGCCTGGGCGTGGACGAACTGTCGATGACCCCGAACGACATCCCGGCCGTGAAAGCACGCCTGCGTGGCAGCGCGCTGGCCGATCTGCGAACGCTGGCTGCGACGGCGCTGGACTGCGAAACGGCCGAGCAGGTGCGTGCCCTCGATGGAGCGCGCGCATGAGTTCCCGCGCCGTCACCATTACCCTGAACCCGGCAATCGACCAGACCGTGCGGCTGGCGAACCTGCAACCGGGTCACGTGCATCGCGCCCGCAGTTCCCGCGACGACGCTGGGGGCAAAGGCATCAACGTGGCCGCCTGCCTGGCAGACTGGGGCGTGCCGACCACTGCGCTGGGTGTGCTCGGCGATGGCAACGACGGCGTGTTCAGCGCACTGTTTTCCGATCGGGGCATCGCAGACGCCTGTCTGCGCATTCCGGGCCGTACCCGCACCAACATCAAGCTGGTGGAAGATGCCAACGGCGAGACCACCGACATCAACCTGCCCGGCCTGTCACTGTGCGACGCCGATCTGGACGCGGTATCGCGCCGACTCGACGCACTGCTCCAGCCGCAGCTGCCGGTGGTGCTGTCCGGCAGCCTTCCGTCCGGGCTGCAAGCCGATGCATGGGCCCGACTGCAGGCGCAGGTGCGCGCCGCCGGCGCGCGCGTACTGCTGGATACCAGTGGCGACGCGCTTGCCGCGGCGTTGAGTGGTGCACAGGGTGCACTGCCCTACGCGGTCAAGCCCAACCGCCATGAACTGGAGGCCTGGGCCGGCACGCCGCTGCTGGATCGCAGCGCCCTGCGCGCCGCGGGCCGGGCCTTGGTCGAACGCGGAGTTGCACTCGTAGCGATCTCGATGGGCGCCGACGGCGCGCTGTTCATTGATCGCAGCGGCGCCCTGGTCGCACGACCGGCGCGACTGGCGCAGGGCAGTACGGTCGGTGCCGGCGACGCCATGGTCGCCGGCATCGCCGCCGCCTTGTTGGAGCCCTCCCCCGACCTGGCCGGTTGTGCGCGACTGGCCACGGCGTTCTCGATGAGCCGGCTGGAGAGTGGCGACGCGCGACGGCTGGACCCGGCGCAGGTGCGCGCGTGGACCGGCGATGTACTGATCGAGCGGTTGGATTGAAACCCCTGCAGAGGGGGCTGCGGCTGGCCTTGGGCCACCGATGGCCCCTGCTGCAAGGACGAACCCGAAGAATTCCAGGAGTTGCCATGCAAGCTTCCACCGTAGTCATCGCCGCTGGCGAACGCAGCATCGAGGCCGTTCTTGCCGCCGAAGCGCTGCGCCGCGCCGCACGCCAGCAAAGGGTCGAATTGGCGATCGAAATCCGCAGCGATCAGGGCGTGACCGGGGCATTGCCCGACGCGCAGGCTGCCGCCGCAACGCAGCTGCTGCTGGTGGGTGACGGCGAGGCGGACAGCGCCCGCTTCGGCAATGCCCAGATCGTGCGCGCCGGCCTGGGTGAAGTGCTGGACGACCCGCTCGCCGTGCTGGCGCAGCTCGCCGCAGCATCGGCACCCCCTTCCAGGGATGACACGGGCAAGCGCATCGTCGCCGTCACCTCCTGCCCGACCGGCATCGCCCACACGTTCATGGCGGCCGAAGGCCTGCAGCAGGCGGCCAAGGCACTGGGCCACGCGATCCGGGTGGAAACCCAGGGCTCGGTCGGCGCGCAGGATGCGTTGAGCGACGGCGAAATCGCTGCCGCCGACCTGGTGCTGATCGCCGCCGACCGCGAAGTCGATCTGTCGCGCTTTGCTGGCAAACGCCTGTTCAAGAGCGGCACCAAGCCGGCGATCAATGACGGCCAGAACCTGATCCGCAAGGCGCTGGCCGAGGCTGGCGTGCAGACCGGCACGGTGGCTTCAGGTCGCACCACCGAGAAGGCCAGGGTCACCGGCCCCTACAAGCACCTGATGACCGGCGTGTCGTTCATGCTGCCGTTCGTCACTGCCGGTGGCCTGCTGATCGCACTGGCGTTCGCACTCGGCGGCATCTATGCCTTCGACGATGCACACAAGGGCACGCTGGCCTGGTCGCTGTTCCAGATCGGCGCCAAGTCCGGCTTCATGCTGATGGTGCCGGCACTGGCCGGCTACATCGCCTACTCCATCGCCGATCGCCCGGGCATCGCCCCGGGCATGATCGGGGGATTGGTGGCAGTCAACATGGATGCGGGCTTCATCGGCGGCATCCTGGCCGGTTTCATCGCCGGCTACGGCGTGCATTGGATCAACCGTGCGCTGCGCCTGCCGCGCAGCCTGGAAGGCCTCAAGCCAGTGCTGATCCTGCCGGTGCTGGGCACGCTGCTGGTCGGCCTGTTGATGATGTATGTAATCGGTACGCCGGTGGCTGGGCTGCTGGCCTGGCTGACCGACTGGCTGCGCGGCATGCAAGGCAGCAGCGCGATCCTGCTTGGCCTGCTGCTGGGCGGCATGATGGCGGTGGACATGGGCGGACCCGTCAACAAGGCGTCCTACGCCTTCTCTACCGCATTGATTTCCAGCCAGGTCTACACGCCGATGGCGGCGACGATGATCGGCGGCATGACGCCGCCGCTGGGTATCGCACTGGCGACATGGCTGTTCAGTAGCCGCTTCACTGCCGAGGAGCGTGGCACGGCCGGTGCCGCTGGCGTGCTTGGCCTCAGTTTCGTGACCGAAGGCGCGATCCCCTATGCCGCGCGTGATCCGCTGCGCACCATTCCGGCGCTGATCCTTGGTTCTGCCGTGGCCGGTGCGATTTCGATGGCCGCAGGCGTCGAACTGAAGGTGCCGCATGGCGGCGTGTTCGTGCTGCCGATCCCGAACGCAGTCACCCACCTTGGCATCTACCTGCTGGCACTCGTGGCCGGCGTGGCCGTCACTGCGGTCGCGCTGCGCGTGCTCAAGAAGCCGGTCACGGCTCCCACCCTGTAAAAGGAACCCGCCCATGACCTCCCCTTCCCGCCGCCTGCTGCCGACAGTGATCCTGCTGGCCCTGCCATCACTGGCCGCAGCCGCCGACGCGAGCGACGTCTTCGCTCCGAAGCTCGCCTACACCGGCGAAGCGGCCGCCACGCTCGACGGTGGCAAGCGCAGCGGCACGGCCTATGCCGGCCAGCTGATGTTCGGTGCCGACGTGGACCTGGACGCGGCGTTTGGCTGGCGAGGTGCGACGGTCAAGGCCTACGGCATCAACCGCCATGGCACCAATCTCGCCAACAGCAGTACAGGCAACAGCACCTCGGTGCAGGAAATCTACGGCGGCCAGGGCACGCGCCTGGCCAACCTGACCCTCGAACAGAAGTTGTTCAACGACCGGTTGGTGCTGGAAGCAGGGCGCAGCGTCGCCAACATCCACCACCTGGGTTCGGACCTGTGCCAATACTTCCAGGGCAACTCGGCCTGTGGCAACCCGACCTACGTATTCCGCACCAGCAGTTTCACCTGGTGGCCGGTATCGAGCTGGATGGCCGATGCCACGGCCTGGGTCACGCCCGATGTCTATGTCCGCGTCGGCGCCTACCAGGTTGATCCCAGCCAGGCCGAGGATGGCCAGCATGGCCTGAAGTGGAATACGAACCAGGCCACCGGCTGGATCGTGCCCTACACGATCGGCTGGCGCAGCCCTGCTTCGGCACGACTGAAAGCCCGCTACGAACTCGGTGGTTGGCAGGACAACTCGACCTATCGCGATCCGCTGCGCGATGCCAACGGCATTCCCGCGCTGCTCAGTGGCCAGGAGTACGCGACGCGTCACGGTCGCTCCGGTGCGTTCGCCCGCTTCGAGCAGCAACTCACCAGTGATGGTGCCGGCCGCGGCCTGACCCTTTTCGGTGCGGCGCTCAAGGGCACCTCCGGCCAGTTGATCGAGGATCATTTCCTGCAGGCCGGGCTGGTGCAGAAAGGCACGTTCGCCCGGCGGCCGCAGGACAGCATCGCTTTCGTCGTGACCCAGCAGAAGTACAGCAGCATCGCGCTGGAAGACCTGCGCCTCGCCCGCGCCGCAGCCGGTGGCAGCGGCACCCCGCACGGGAGCCAGGTGATGATGGAGCTGAGCTATGGCATCCAGCTCACCCCGCAGCTTCGTGTTGCACCGAACCTGCACTACATCGTGCACCCCGACCAGTTCAATGAGCCCGCACGCCAGCATGACCTGCCGGATGCGCTGATCGCGGGCATGCGGATCGACTGGAACCTGTAGGAAATGTCAGGTGGTCCTGGGGCGCGGCCCGTGTCAGGCACCGGGTCCCCGGCCGGTCCAGGCGGCGTACCGACCGCCCGCCATCCGGGTGATTTCCTGCCCTGGCCGGGTTTCAGGTGCTGTCCGCCGCCCACGCCAGTTCGAACGTCAACGCGAGGCGCTGGCCGGGCTCCAGCCGGTGCGGTGCCAGGGTGTAGCCATCTGGCGGGCCGCTCTGCGGCTCGACACAGGTGGCGTGCGGCGTACCATCGTAGACCACCCAGTGGTCGTGGTCCGACCTTAGCCGCAGGTGCTGGCCTTCGCGTATCAGCGTGATGTCACCGTCGGCGATGAAGCAGTCATCCCAGGGGCCGGTGGTGGGCTCCACGCGGGGCAGCGTGGCAATACCTTCCCTGTCCCGCGGATACATCGAGCGAGGACTGAACAGCAGTCGTTCCGGCTTCCGGAACCAGGGGTGCCAGCCCAGCACCGCCGGCATCGCCTGCCCGCCGGCCTGGACCGAGAGGTCCATCTGCAGGCTGTGAGCCTGCAACTGCAGGTCCAGCACGGCAGCGCCACCGAAAGGCCAGTAGCCGTCGCTCGGCAGCTCCAGCGACAACCGGGCTGCCGCCGCGTCCAAGCGGTCGATCCGCCAGGGTCGCGAGAAACCCACCCCATGGATGGCGTGCCCGTCGAAGTTGAGCGGCAGCCGATGCGGCCTGCCGTCAAAATGGAACTGTCCACGGCGGATGCGCCCGGCCCACGGCACCATCGGGTAGCAGCCCCACGCGATCGCCGCCGGGCCTGCCTGCTGCGCATCCACCAGCCATTCCACGCCCTGGTAGCGCAGGTGCGCCACGCGCCCGCCCGCCCCTGCGGCGAACGCAACCTCCAGTTCGCCGCACCTCAGCCAGTGCAGCTCGCCGGCTGGCAGCGGAGCCAGCGCATCATCCACCGGCAGCATCCGCTCAGGCCCCATACGGGTTGATCGTGCGGATGCTTCCGTCCGGCTCCATGTGCAGCGGCGTGCACTTGGCCGAGCGCAGGTGGGTGATGCCGCCGGACATCAGTGCATCGTGATAGAACAGGTACCACTGTCCTTCGAACTGGCAGATGGAGTGGTGGGTGGTCCAACCGACCACGGGGGTGAGGATCACGCCAGCGTAGGTGAACGGTCCATACGGGCTGTCGCCGATGGCGTAGCACAGCTGGTGGGTGTTGCCAGTGGAGTACGACAGGTAGTAGCGACCCTGGTACCTGTGCAGCCACGGACCTTCGAAGAAGCGGCGCGCATGGTCGTCCGCGCGCAGCGGCTGGCCATGCTCATCCAGGATCTGCACTTCGCGGGTGGGTTCGGCCAGCTCGGTCATGCCGGCATCCAGGCGGCCCACGCGCGGGCCCAGCGCCGGTGCGCTGCCCTCGGGCTCCTCGTGGGCCTCGCTGTACTGGTTGTCACGATATTTCTGCAGCTGCCCGCCCCATATGCCGCCGAAGTACAGGTAGTGGCTGCCATCCTCGTCTTCGAACACGGCCGGGTCGATCGAGTACGCACCCTTGATCGGCTCCGGCTGGGGCACGAACGGGCCCTCCGGCCGCGCACCGATCGCCACGCCGATGCGGAACCGGCCCTCGGCATCCTTGGCCGGGAAGTAGAGGTAGTAGCGGCCATCACGGCAGGCGGCATCGGGGGCCCACATCTGTTTCCGGGCCCAGGGAACGTCGCGCACATGCAACGCCATGCCGCAATCGACGGCCGTGCCGTCGGGCGTATCCATCTTCAGCACATGATAATCCTGCATGCCGAAGTGGCCACCTTCGTCGTCGAATGGCTGGCCGCCGTCGATGTCGTGCGACGGATAGATGTACAGGCGCCCCTCGAACACATGCGCCGAAGGGTCGGCGGTATAGATGTGGGTCACCAGCGGTTGCGAAATGGCGTGCGCGGTGAGCTGCGCAAGACGGGCTTCGCTGGCCTGGCCGTCTTCGCCGGCAGAGAGGTCGATCATGGTCGTCATCTTGGAGTTACACGGAGGCGTCGGCGGAACGGCGACGCAGGTGGAGGTCCTGCTCGATGCGGGTTTCGGTGCGCTTGTCGATCCTGTAGAAGACCAGCAGCGCCACGGCGAGCAGGAAAGGAAGGGAGCAGTAGACGCTTACGGTCAGGCGGATGCCCTGCACCACGGCCTCAGGCTGCTGCGCCAGGCCGGCCTGGTAGCCGTAGTGGGCGAGGATCGCGGCGACCAGCGCGCCGCCCACGCTGAGGCCGATCTTCAGCCCGCACAGCATCGCCGAGAAGATGATCGCGGTTGCCCGCCGATGGTTCTTCCACTCCGAGTAGTCCGCGACGTCGGCGATCATCGCCCACAGCAACGGGATGGTGATGCCGTAGCAGAAGCCATGCAGCATGAAGGCGCCGAACGCCACCGCCACCGCCGTGGGTGGAAACAGGTAGAAGGCAAGCAGGAACAGGGTCGAGACAAACAGGGCGCCACCGAAGACGTCGCGCTTGCCGAAGCGGTCCGCCAGCCGTCGCGATGCGCCGATACCCAGGATCATGCAGAGGATGCCGCACGCGTTGAACAGGCTGAACGCCGAGGTGGCCGCGTCCTTCGGCCAGGTGAACGCAGCGAAGCCGGCGCTGGCCAGCGCAGCATTCAACGCGCTGACCAGGCCGTTGAACCCCGAGTTTTCAAGGAAGCCGGCCAGCGCCGCTTCACTCATGTAGTACTGGAAGTAATAGATGTAGGTACCGCCCTTCAATGCCAGGTTGATGAACACCAGCACGGTCAGGGCCAGCATCACCTGCCACGGGCGGTTGTGCAGCAGGTCCGACAGGTCCTGCACTATGCCGCCGGTCTGTTCGCGCGTCGGCACGATGCGTTCGCGGGTGGTGGCGAACGTGATCAGGAAGAACGCCGTGCCGATGATGGCGAATGCGGTCATGACCTGCTCGAAGCCGCGCACCCGGTCGCCGTCACCCAGGATCAGCACCAGCGGCATCAGCAGCACCTGGATGATGAACTGCGCGATCATCACGGCCAAGAAGCGGTAGGCCGAAAGGCTGTTGCGCTGGGCCATGCTGCCGGTCAGCACGCCGCTCAGCGCCGAGTACGGCAGGTTGTTCGCTGCGTACACGCACACCAGCAGCGCGTAGGTGGCCAGTGCATAGATCACCTTTCCGCGCTCGCCCAGGTCCGGCGTGCTGAACGCCAGCAGGGACAGTACGCCAAAGGGAATGGCCGTCCACAGGATCCACGGCCGGAAGCGGCCCCAACGGGTGGTCGTCCGGTCAGCCGCGATGCCGATCAACGGCGTGAACACGAACGCACCCAGCAGGCCCACCACGAAGATGATCGTGGCCGCGGTCGCAGCTGGCAGGCGGTAGACGTCGGTGTAGAAGAACGCCAGGTAGGTGATCAGGGTCTGGAAGATCAGGTTGGCGGCGAGATCGCCCAGGCTGTAGCCGAGCTTCTCGCGTACCGATAGCGCGTGTTCAGTGCTTGCCATGCAGCGGACGTCCTGGAAAAGGGATCTGGGCGGAGGGAAATCGATGCCGGCGAGAGCGATCAGTCATGCGCGGACACCACCGTGAACCTGCCCTGCGCGCGTGCATCGGCACTGGACGCCCCCACCCTGACCTCGTAGGCACCGGGCCGCACCTCATACGCGGCGCGCGCTTCGTCATAGTGGCGCAGGGCCTGCGCTGCCTCCAGGGTGAACGTCACCGTGCGGCGTTCGCCCGGGGCCAGATGGATCCGCTGGAAGCCACGCAGCTCCTGCACGGCATCGCCGCTGCCAGCGTGCTCGCGCCGCACGTACAGCTGCACCACTTCGTCACCGCTGCGCGTGCCTGCGTTGGTCACATCGACCGCCACGCCCAGGCGGCCATCGGCCCGGAGCCTGGCTGCATCGAGGCGGAGCGTTCCATAGTCGAACCGCGTATACGACAGGCCGTGACCGAACGGATAAAGCGGCGTGCCGCGGAAGTAGCGATAGGTGCGGCCCTCCATGGCGTAGTCGTCGAATGCCGGCAACGCTTCGCCGGCCTTGTAGAACGTCACTGGCAACCGGCCGGCGGGATTGACGTCGCCGAACAGCGCCTGGCCGACGGCGGTGCCGCCGCGCTGCCCGGGGTACCAGCTCATCAGGATCGCCGGCAGATGCGCCTGCGCCCAGTCCACGGCAATGGCCGAGCCGCCGGTGAGCACCATCACCACCGGCTTGCCGGTAGCGTGCAGGGCCTCCAGCAGGGTGCGCTGCGGCGCGGGCAACCGCAGGTCGGTACGGTCGCCACCGGCAAAGCCTGGATAGTTGACCGTCATTTCCTCGCCTTCGACATCGCCGGTAAGGCCACCGACGAACACCACCACATCGGCTTCGCGTGCGGCATCGAGCGCTTCATCGAACGGCGCCTTGGCGCCGGGCATGCGCCAGCCCAGGCGCACGCCGGCATCGCGCTCGTCGTCGTAGTACTCCAGCGTCAGCGCATAGGCACGCCCGGCCTGCAGCTCCAGTTCGATGCCCTCGGCATGCAGGCGATCTGTGTTCACCCAGTGATCGATCACGCGCTTCCCGTCCAGGTACAGGCGGTAGCCATCATCGCCGGCCACCTCCAGCCGGTAGCGGCCGGACACGGGTGGCAGCAGTTGGCCGCTCCAGCGGATGCTGAAGCGGTCGTTCGGGATCCCCTGCCCCGGTGCCGCTTCGCCGCGTGCCAGCAGGTTGTCGGTCGGCGAGCCGCGGTCCCAGCGGAAGCCGATCTGCGCGTCGGTACGCACCAGGGCCGGCGTACCGGACAGGTCGGGCGTGCGGAAGTACTCGCCACGCAGGCCACGCTCGGGCGAGTCCGCCGAAGGCCGCAGGAAGGTCGGCTCGATCAACGGCGTGGCACCGGGATCGTCGCGGCCCTCCACCAGGTCCACGCCGCGGGCATAGCGAACCTCGACGCCCTTGGCCGCCTCGCGTATGCCCTGCAGGATCGTGACCGGCGCGGCCGGTGTGCCGAAGTAGTTGCCGAGCAGTGCCATGGTGTCGTCGGCAGTGGGTCCGACCACGGCAATGCGCTTGATGTCGCGTGACAGCGGCAGGATGCCGTCGTTCTTCAGCAGCACCAGCGACGCCTGCGCGGCCTTGAGCGCCAGCGCATCATGGGCCGGGGCCTGGTTCACCGAGGCCGGAATGCGCGCCCAGCGCACCCGCTCCGGCGGGTCGAACATGCCCAGGCGCATCCGTGCGGTGAACAGACGGGTCACCGCATCGTCGATCTCCGCTTCGCTGATCAAACCTTGACGCACGGCCGACGGAAGCGTGGCGTACTCCTGGCCGCATTCCAGCTCGGTGCCATTCCTGACCGCCAGCGCCGCAGCGGCTTCGCGCGTGGTCACGATATGGTGGTGCTTCCAGATGTCGACGATGGCCCAGCAGTCCGAGACCACGTAGCCCTTGAAGCCCCAGTCGCGTCGCAGCACATCGCGCAGCAGGAAACGGCTGGCACTGGCGGACTCGCCGTACACGCGGTTGTAGGCGCCCATCACAGCATCGACGTCGCCCTCCTTGACCAGCGCCTCGAATGCCGGCAGGTAGGTGTCATACAGGTCGCGCCGGCTGGGCCGTGCATCGAAGTGATGGCGGTCGGCCTCCGGCCCGCTGTGCACGGCCAGATGCTTGGCGGTGGCGTCCAGCTTGCGGTAGACGGGGTCGTCGCCCTGCAGGCCACGTACGAAGGCCACGCCCATGCGCGCGGTGAGGTACGGGTCCTCGCCATAGGTTTCCTGTCCGCGGCCCCAGCGCGGGTCGCGGAAGACGTTGACGTTCGGCGACCAGAAGGTCAGCCCCTGGTAACGGCCGTGCGCGCCTTCGCGGAGGAACTGGTGGTGCTTTGCGCGGGCCTCATCGCTGATCGTCGTGGCCACCTGCCCCATCAACGGCACATCGAAGGTCGCGGCCAGGCCGATCGCCTGCGGAAAGACCGTGGCCTGCCCTGCCCGTGCCACGCCATGCAGTCCCTCATTCCACCAGTCGTAGGCGGGCACACCCAGGCGTTCGATTGCCGGCGCGGCGTTCTGCATCTGCGCGGCTTTCTCATCCAGCGTCATCTGCGCGACGAGTGAGGCAGCCCGTTGCTCGAAGCTGGCCGAAACGTCCAGCCAGGGCCGCGGCGCGGCTGCGGATGCGGCCGCCGCGATGCAGGTCAGAACGAACACAGTGAGCCCGCGGCGCAACGTGCGGCGACGGGCGTTGGACGACAGCGACAGCCTCATTTGCTTCTCCCGGTGCGCTCATCGCGCGCGAAGGGACCCAGCAGTGCGCCTACGAAGCCGCCCGCCCGGTCCGTGCTCAGAACGGTGCCATCCACCTTGCCTGCAAGCAGTTGCCAGCCCTGCCCGTCGCCGGTATCGAACGAGAACGCGTAGTCGCCCTCGTTGCCGTCGATCTTCAGGCGCAACGCGTCCGGTGCCCGCACCTCGCGGGTCGCCACGATGCGCGTACTGCCACCGCCATCACGAACTTCCAGGAAGAGCGAAAGTCGCTCGTCCGGAAGGCTGCGAACGCCAAGGAAGTACCAGTACGCCTCGCTCTGGAACGCCGCCAGGCCGGCCGCCACGCCAGGCCCCGGCCGGCTCATCGCGGCGCTCGCCTCGAAGCGCAGGTGCTGCTGGCGTCGGCCAAGGAACGCGGGATTGCGCAGCGTGTCCAGATCCTCGGCAAGCGGGTGCACGGCCAGCATTCCCGGGCGCGTGGCCAGGTCGGCCCAGGCGTGCTTGGGCACCCGCACGCGCAGCCACTGGCGATCGAGCCTCGGTCCATCGAAGTTGTCGCGCTCGACGAAGTTGCCGGTCGAGGGGGCCTGGGATGCCTCGCCCTGCATCCACGACGGCGCCTTGACCACGTAGGGGATGGGCTGGTCGGCCGGCAGGATCCGTGGCCAGCCGTCCTGCCAGCGCACCGGCAGCAGATAGGTCTCGCGCCCGGTGTTGTAGTGCCGCGTCTGATAGTTGCGGCTGGCCAGGAACACCGCCCACCACGAACCGTCCGGGCCTTCGACCAGGTCGGCATGGCCGGCATTGGTGATCGGTAGCGGTCGGTCGTCGGGCAGCTCGCGCTGGGTCAGGATCGGATTGCCCGCGTAGGGGTCATACGGGCCCCACACGGCGCGGCTGCGCAGCACCACCTGGGAGTGCTGCGGCCCGGTGCCGCCTTCGGCATCGGACAGGTAATACCAGCCCTGGCGCTTGTAGATGTGGGGTCCTTCGATCCAGATCGGGTTCTTCGCCGGCTCCACGCCCGCGTCGACCAGCACCCGGCGCGGCCCGACCGGCTTGAAGGCAGCCAGATCGATCTGCTGCATCCAGATGGCGCGGTGCCCGTCGTAGCGCGGCGGGCCGGGCGGTGCATCGTTGTTGACCAGGTACACCTTGCCGTCGTCATCGAAGAACAGTGATGGATCGATGCCATCGATGCCGGGCAGCCAGTGCGGATCGGACCACGGACCGGCCGGGTCGCGCGCGGTGGCAATGAAGTTGCCGCCACTGTCGGTGGCCGTGGTCACCACGTAGAAGACCCCATCGTGGTATTCGATGGTGGGCGCGAAGATGCCGCGCGAGACGCTCAGTCCGTCGAAATCCAGCTGCGTGGCGCGGTCGATCACGTTGCCGATCTGCTTCCAGTGAACCAGGTCGGCACTCTCGAACACCGGAATGCCCGGGAAATAGGTGAAGCTGGAATTGACCAGGTAGAACCGGCCGTTCGCGCTCACGATGCTGGGATCGGCATGGAAGCCGGCCAGCACCGGATTGCGGTAGTGGCCGGCCGGCAGCGGCGTGTCGAAGGCCGCGTCGTTGCCGCGGTATTCGAACCAGTCGAAGTACACCGGCGGTGCGTCCGGCGGCGCGCTGGCCGGGCTGGTTGCGGCCGACAGCAGGAGTGCCGCCGCCAGCAGGTGGCGCGCCATCGACCTCAGGCCGGCCCTGTCGCGGACCGGAGGGGACTGCTTGGACAACGTCATCATCGTCGCGTCTCGGCTTCGGCAATGGGAAGTTCGAACGGGCCTGCCGGTGCCCCGCTGCGGTCGCGTAGCGTGCACACCGGGCCATCGGCCCAGCAATAGCGGACATGCGTTGCGTGCGTCGACAGCGGGCCGCGCAGCAGGATCCGGCGCCCATCCAGTTCGGCGTCGCCGTAGTCGCAGTGGCGGGTATCACCCCTGGTCCCGCACAGTTCAAAACCAATCGGACGCAGCGCGCCGGTCGCGGTGAGCACGCCTTCGACATCCTCGAACGCAATGGCCACGCCAGCGGGCGTCCGCACGGCCGTTACCGCTCGCGGACCCGACGGCGCCACGTCCTGCTTGCCGTACACCACGTGGCGCGCCACGCGCGCCAGGCGGCGCCCGAGCTCCTGCTTGTTCGGCGGATGGATGTCGTAGGCGTCGCCGATGTCGATGGCAATGGCGAGCCCGCTCCGCGCATCCTCGGCGGCGACGCGCCGCTGCGCCTCACGCACCTGCGCCCAACCGCTGGCGGCGGGCACAACCGGCGGCTGGCCGTAGCCGGCCAGCTGCACCAGCAGCAGTGGCGTGCGCGCACCGAACTGCCGCCGCCAGTCCTCGCGCAGCGCACGCAACCGCATCGCATACGCCGCACCATCGCTGGTGTTCGATTCACCTTGATACCAGAGCATGCCGCGCAGCCCGAAGCCCCCGAGCGGTGCGATCATCCCGTTGTACAGCGTCGACAGCCCGGTGGCGGCCTGCCATGGCGCGAAAGGCGGCGCCTGCTGGCCCGCCGCCACCCGGTATTTCCAGAGGCCCTGCAGTGCCACGCGCTCGCCGTTGTCGAACTGCAGGCCGTATGCCGTTGAGGGGCCGGCCAGGCCGCCTTCGCCGTAGGTGTCCAGCACGTTGACCGCAATGCTGTTGGATCCCGCCTTCAACAGGCCACTCGGCAACGGATAGCGCCTCTGGCCGGCGCCGTACTGGCTGCCGACGGCGACCCCGTTCACCCAGGTCACGTCCACCTCGTCGGCCGATGCCAGCTCCAGGGTCGCGCCGCGTGCAGCCTGTTCAGCGCTCAGCACCACCTGCGTGCGATACCAGACCATGCCGTTGTAATCGGCAAGCGCGGGCTCGTTCCACCGCTCCCATGCGCCCAGTGTGGCCGGTGCGTGCGACCATGCGCGGTCATCGGTATCCGCGCGCCAAGGTGCGTCGCCCGGCAGCGCCCCTTCGCGCGTCTCCCACCAGTGCTGCCAGTGGCGGCCCCAGGCTGCGCGTGCCTCCAGCGGATCACGGGCAGAGCGCGCGAGAATATCGAGGGCCTCGTCCATGCCACCTTGCCCGCGCAGGGCATCGGTACTGGTCCAGGCCTCGATCCGCGAGCCGCCCCACGCTGCTTGGATCAGCCCCATCGGTACGGTAACCGTGCGCTGCAGTTCGCGGGCGAAATAGAAGCAGGCTGCAGAGAAACCGCGCACCGAATCGGGCGTTGCCCGCGTCCATCCAGGGTCACCCTTGAAGCTCTCCTGCGCCTGCACGGCCGCGTCCTGCGGCACGCTGAACAGCCGGATCCGTGGCAGCGTGGTCGAGGCGATCTCGCTGGCTGCGTTGAGCGAGCGCCAGACCGGCAGCTCCATGTTCGACTGCCCCGCGCACAACCAGACGTCGCCGACCAGAAGATCCCGCGCCGTCTCACGCCGGGTCCCGGCGGTTGCCTCGAGGGTGTACGGGCCGCCTGCGGCGATGGCGGGGAACATGGCCTGCCAGCGGCCTGCCCTATCGGCCTGTGTGGCCACCGCCTGGCCCGCGAAGGTGGCCGATACCGCCTGCCCAGGGCTTGCCTGGCCCCAGACGGTGATCGGCCGGTCGCGCTGCAGGACCGCATGGTCCTGGAACAGCGGGTGCAGCAAACCCGTCGTTTCGCCGGCCGCCACCGGTGCGGCAAGCCACGCCAGCACCATCAACGCCGCCGCGCGCGCGGACCATCCGAACCGGTTCATCGTCCATCTCCGGGTGCGAAAGGAAACTGCAACGCCTGGTAGTACGACAACGGCTGTGGCGGTGGCCGTTCTCCCGCCGGCAGCGGTCGGCCGCTGACTGACTGGAAGTACGCCACACTGGCATCGCGCCACCACTGCGCTTCCTCGCGCTGGATCTGCAGGAACGCCGCCACCTGCTGGTGCCGCTGCGGATCGATCCGATCGCGCAGGCCCGCCCAGGTCGCCTGCATCGACTGCACCTGGCGCACACCCCGCGAATAGCGCCCGACCAGTTCGTCCCACAGCGTCCTGCCCGAGCGCATGCGGCGGTCCCACGGCACGTGATGGAACCACAGCAGCAGCGACTCGGGCACCCGCGCCGGATCGCCATAAACCCCGGCAACCGGCGGGAAGTACTGCCCCACGGCGTTGCTTCCGCTTGCGCTGCGGTCAAAACCGATGCCGTTGCGGTCTGCACGGTGGTAGTAGACCGACGTCCAGTCCGCACGCGGGCCGCCGTCCACCCAGGGGCCGGGACCGTAGTGATGACCGCGTGCCATGAGGTGATGCAACCCGAGCGGCGTCATGTAGCCCACTGCCGCCTCGCGCGAGTCCATCATCATCCGCAGGATCGGGCCGGTCACCTGCGGGTCGGGCGAGAAGGTCAGCGCGGCCCAGTCCTCGGCAATGCCGCGCGCGGACTGCTGCGGATTCCATGCCAGTCGCCCGAACGCGTACCAGTTGGCCTGGTCGAAATGCGAGCCGCTCCAGGTGCGGTCTACGCCAATGTTCGCAACGCCGGCGATGCCGGTCAGTGCATGACCCTCCAACGAGCCGTCGATCACGCGGGCGACCGTGGAGCCCTCGCCACGTGCATGGGTGTCGGCCTGCAGCACTTCTTCGTAAAGCGTTCCCAGGTACACCAGGTGCGTCGCAAAACCCAGGTACTCCTTGGTGATCTGCAGTTCCATCATCAGCGGCGTGCGTGGCATGGCGCCGAACAGCGGATGGAACGGCTCGCGCGGCTGGAAGTCGATGGGACCGTTCTTCACCTGCACGATCACGTTGGGGCGGAAGGCACCGTCCAGCCCGACAAACTCGCTGTACGCCTGCTTGGCGCGATCTTCGGGAACCTGGTGCGAGTACACGAAGGCGCGCCACATCACTACGCCGTTGTAGGGCGCCAGTGCCTCGGCCAGCAGGTTGGCGCCGTCGGCATGGGAACGACCGTAATCCTGCGGGCCGGGTTGCCCCTCCGAGTTCGCCTTGACCAGGAAACCGCCGAAATCCGGAATGCGCGCATGGATCTCATCGACCTTGTCGCGCCACCAGCGCCGCACAGCCGGATCCAGCGGATCAGCCGTTGCCAGGCCGCCAAGCTCGATCGGCGCACTGAAGCGCGCGCTCAGGTAGACCCGGATGCCATAGGGCCGGAACAGGTCGGCCAGCGCGGCGGCCTTGGCCAGATAGGCCGGCGACAGGCTCAGCGCACTGGCATTGACGTTGTTGAGGACGGTGCCGTTGATGCCGAGCGAGGCGTTGGCACGGGCGTAGTCGGTGTAGCGCGGGTCACGCCACTGCGGCAACGTCTGCCAGTCCCACAGCGAGCTGCCTGCATAGCCACGCTCGACGTAACGATCCAGGTTGTCCCAATGGTTGAGCACACGCAGTGCGACCTGCGGCGACTCATGCACATCCAGCGCCTGCAGTGGGGTGCCACGCTGCATCAGCCGCAGCAGATGGAACATGCCATACAGCACGCCGACATCCTGGCGTGCCGCCACAAGCAGCACATCGCGCGTCTCGATCCGGACCCGGCGGATCAGGAAGCCCTCGTCGCCCAACGTGGCGATCTCGTTGCCGTACGCGGCGACGAGTGTCGAGGATTGCGGCGTGCCCAGCACCAGGGCACGCTCGGTACTGATTGCCGTTCGCATTGGCGGCGACGCTCCCAGCAATCCAGGGAGGCTGCGCGCAAGCTCGTCGCGGGTGGCGCGCTGCATTGGCGTGCGATCCGGGGCCACCACTTCGGCCAGTTGCCGCCGGTAATCGGCAGCGACCGTTGCGGCAACCGGCTGGTAGCGCATCCACAGCGCATAGCCATCCTCCGCCCGTGCCCCGCCAACACAGGCCAGCAGCACGAGCAGGGCCCACAGGTGCGTGCCGACAGCGCGCAACAACGGCGTTAACATGCGCCTTTGTAGACTACGTCCGGGCCCGGGGCAGCGCATCATCGTCCTTCGCACCCGCGCGGCAGCGCCACCAAGAACAAAGGGATCGTGCATTGGACAAGCCGAAGAAATCGGTTCGCCGCAGAACCGCAGGCGTGACGATCGACGAGGTTGCGGCCCTTGCCGGCGTTTCGCCGATGACCGTGTCGCGGGTAATCAACCAGGGCAAGGTGCGCGACGTCACCCGCGAGCGCGTGCTGCGCGCCGTGCGTGAGCTGGGCTATACGCCCAATCTTGCCGCCAGTTCGCTGGCCGCTGCACAGCACACGCGCATTGCGCTGATCTACACCAACCCCAGCGGCGCCTACCTGCGCGAACTGCTGGTGGGCCTGCTGCGCGTCGCCTCCAGTTCCGCCATCCAGCTGGTCATCGACTACTGGGACAACCTGGATGCCGAATCCGAACGCAGGGCGGCGCGTGCGCTCGCCGGACGCGTCGACGGGGTGATCCTGCCGCCGCCGCTGTGCGAATCGCAGGCCGCCGTAAGCGAACTGGTCAAGGCTGGCATTCCGGTGGTCGCCATCGCATCGGGTCGCCTGAGCGAGGCCCTGTCCTGCGTCCGCATCGACGATTTCAGTGCGGGTAGGGAAATGACCGATCACCTGCTCCGGCAGGGACACACCCGCATCGGTTTCATCCGTGGGCGCGATGACCTGAGCGCAAGTGCGCTCCGCTACGACGGCTTCGTCACCGCCCTGCGCGAGGCCGGGCTGGCGGTGGAGCCCGGCCTGGTCCAGCACGGTGACTACACCTACCGGTCCGGCCTGGCAGCGGCCGAGAAGCTGCTGTCCCAGCGCCGGCCACCGACCGCGATTTTCGCCAGCAACGACGACATGGGCGCCGCCGCCATCTCCGTGGCGCATCGGCGCGGGCTGGAAGTGCCACGCGACCTGTCGGTGGTGGGTTTCGATGACACCTCGGCCGCCACCACCGTGTGGCCGGAACTGACCACGATCCACCAGCCCATCGCCTCGATGGCCAACGCGGCCATCGACATCCTGCTGCGCACCATCCGCCGGCCTGCGGGGGACGCAACGGTGCTGCGCGAACATGTGATGCCGCATCGGCTGATCGCACGCGGTTCGGTAGCCGCACCGCCCACGCGCCGGTAGCGAAGGCCCCGCCCTCATGCCTGCGCCTGCGCAGTAGGCGGCAGGGTGCCGGTCAGGCCGGCAGCAATCATGCGCCGCATCCAAGGGCGACCTCGGCTTCGTTCAGTGCGCCCAGCGCGACGCGTGACACGGAGATCGTCATCGCATCGGCCGTCACCACCGACCACGGTCGGTCGATCGCGTCCAGCTTTGCACCCGCCTTGGCCAGGCACTTCAGCGGCACGCCAACGCGCTTCCACTGGCCTTGTGGAAGGGCCGCCAGCGACGGCCCGATGGCGATGCGTGCCGAGCAGCCCACGCCGCAACCGACCGACAGCCACGCCTCACCCTCCGGCGCAGCGTCCACGCGCAGCGTGGTCAGCAGCATCAGGTCACCGTTGGATTCGCGCTGCAGGTCCAGCGCCGTGTGCGACTGCAGTGCAGCAACGGCCTCGCCCTTGCCCGACCAGGCCAGGCGTCGCCCATCCTCCTGCGCCAGATGATCCACGCCGGTGATCTTCAGCCGATCATCGGGCAACGCGTCCGGCACGCGGGTCACGGTCAGGCCCTGGCCTGCGGCCTGCTCAAGGCGCAGCGCCATGCCGGGGCCTGCATCACCGCGCGCGAAGAACACGCCGGTCGCGCCCTCGTTGCCGGTCACGCCCGATGCCTCCGGCAGCGCGGCCAGGTCGCCGTTGTCGGCGTAGGTCAGGCCGAAGCCGAACGCAAACAACGGATCGTAGTCCTTCTGGCCGACGTTGTTGGCGTACTGGGTGGCGGTGCGCGGCCAGCTGAAACTGAGCTTGCCCTTGAAATCGTGCTGCACCCGGCCATCGCTTCCGCGCAGCAGTACATCGGCAATGCCGGCGCCTTCCGAGCCCGGCAGCCACGCGGCCACGAAGGCATCGGCGGCATTGATTTCCCGGTTCACCCAGAGCGGCCGCCCGCTCAGGAAGACCGCGACGACCGGTATGCCATCGGCCTTGAGCCGCTTGAGCAGCGCCAGATCCGTTTCGTTGCCGGGCTTGTAGGCCAGCGTCGGCCGGTCTCCCTGGAACTCGGCATAGGGGTCTTCGCCAAACACCACCACCGCCACGTCGGGTTTCACTGCATAGCGACCGTCAACGGCAAGCACGGCTTCACCACCGGCCGCCCTGGCCTGGTGCGCGATGCCCTCATAGATGGAGTCCGCATTGGGGAAGTCCTTGCGGGTGGTGCCGGTGCCCTGCCAGTTGAGCGTCCAGCCCCCGGCCTGCTTGCCGACATCGTTGGCACCGTCGCCGGCCACGAGGATCCGCTGCTTCGGCGACAGCGGCAGGACGCCGTTCTGGTTCTTCAGCAGGACCAGCGATTCGCGCACGGCCTGCCGGGCCACCGCGCGATGTGCCGGCGCGCCGATCAGTGCGAACTGCCCGCCAACGGCCCGCGTGGACGGCCTGCCGGCCTCGAACAGCCCCAGGCGGAACTTGACCCGCAGTATCCGGCGCACCGCATCGTCCAGGCGCTGCGGCGTTATCCGGCCGTCCTTCACCGCAGCCAGCGTCGTCTCGTAGAAGCCTTTCCAGCTGTCCGAGGCCATCGCCATGTCCAGGCCCGCGTTGATCGTGGCCGGGCAGTCCGTGGTGGTGCAGCCCTTGACCTGGCCATGACCATTCCAGTCGCCCACCACGAAGCCACCGAAGTTCATGCGTCCCTTGAGCACATCGGTGAGGTAGTGCCGGTGCCCGTGCATCTTTTCACCGTTGACGCTGTTGAACGATGCCATCGCGGTCTGCGCGCCGGCGGCGATGGCCGGCGGGTATCCGGCGGCGTGGATGCGTACCAGGTCCGGCTCACTGATGCGGGTGTCGCCCTGGTCCTTGCCGTCGGTGGTGCCGCCATCACCGAGAAAGTGCTTCACCGAGGCGATCACATGGCGGCCATCGAGGAACTCCGGTGTTCCCACCCTGCCCTGCAATCCCTCCACCATGGCGCCGGCATAGCTGGCCACCACCTCGGGCGATTCCGAGTAGCCCTCGTAGCTGCGGCCCCAGCGATCATCCTGGGGTACCGCAACGGTCGGCGCGAACGTCCACTCCATGCCGGTGACGCGGGTTTCCAGCGCGGTGATGCCACCGATCTGCCGCAGCAGCTCCGGATTGCGTGTGGCGCCCAGCCCGATGTTGTGCGGGAACAACGTGGCGCCAATGATGTTGCTCTGCCCATGCACGGCATCGATGCCGAACAGCAGCGGGATGGCCTTGCCGCCTTTCGACGTGTCCATGGACGCGTCGTAGAAGGCGTCTGCCAGCGCCAGCCACTCGGCTGGCGACGCATCGTAGCGGCCACCGGGGTCGGAATTGCCACCGGCCAGGATCGAACCAAGGCGGTAGCGCCGCACGTCATCGGGGGTCAGGCTGGCAATGTCGCCCTGCACGAGCTGGCCGACCTTTTCCTCCACCGTCATGCCGGCCATCAGGTCGGTGATCCGCTTCTCCAGAGCAGGATCCGCGGCCAGTGGCCAGGTGACCTGCGGCCACGGGTCGCTGGCGGCTCCCGCAGTGGCGGCGGGCCGGTCCTGGCCGTGGCAGCCCAGCAACGCCAGCGTCAGCACGGCGACCAGCACGCCGCTGCGGGATACGGAGGTCTGCGATGTCATGGCGCTCATCCTTCCATCTGCTCCAGTTCCTTGCCCTTGGTCTCGTGCACATGCCGGACCACGAAAATCACCGAGATGATCGCCGCCACCAGGTAGATGCCATAGGTGGCCGCCAGCCCGGCCGCGGCCAGCAGCATCGGGAACGTCACCGTGACCACGAAGTTGGAGGTCCATTGCGCTGCGCCGGCGACCGCCAGTGCCGAACCGCGGATCTGGTTCGGAAACATCTCGCCCAGCATCACCCACATCACCGGCCCCCACGACAGGTTGAAGAACACGACATAGGCATTGGCCGCCACCAGCGCCAGCGTGCCCATGCGCCCGGGTAGCTGCAGATGCCCGTCGGCCAGTGAACCACTTGCAAACGCGACCACCACCAGTGCAAGCGACAGCGACATCCCGGCCGAGCCGAACCACAGCAGGGGCTTGCGGCCGATCCGGTCGATCAGCAGCACCGTGACCACGCAGGCGCCGATGCTCAGCGCGCCGGACAGCACGTTGATCAGCAGCGCGTCGTTTTCGGAAAAGCCGACCGCCTGCCACAGCACGGCGCCGTAGTAGAACACCACGTTGATGCCGACCAGCTGCTGGAAGCAGGCCAGTCCGACGCCGACCCACACAATCGGGCGGATCCGCCCGGTCGCCAGGCTCTTCAGATCGGACAGGCGCGGGCGATGGTGGTCGTTGGACAGCGAGGCATCGATCTCTTCGAGCGTGGCGCGGGCCTTGTCGTTGCCGAGCAGCCGGGTGAGCACGCGCAGCGCGTCGTCCTTGCGCCGCTTCACCACCAGGTAGCGCGGGCTCTCAGGAATGGTCAGCAACAGCAGCAGGAACACCAGCGATGGCGCGGCCTGCATCCAGAACATCCAGCGCCAGGCAGCCTGCCCGGCCCACAGCGGCTCGGTCGACGCGCCCGCTGCGGCCGCCAGCAGGTAGTTGGACAGGAAGGCAGCGGTGAGCCCGGTGATGATCGCGATCTGCTGCACCGTGGCCAGGCGGCCGCGATAGCGGGCCGGAGCGACCTCGGCAATGTAGGCCGGCGAGATCACGCTCGCCGCGCCTACCGCGAACCCACCCACCACCCGCGCCGCAATGAACCAGCCCGACGAGGCCGCCGCCCCGGCACCGAGTGCCGACAGCAGGAACATCACCGCCGACAGGATCAGCACGTTGCGACGGCCGAGGCGGTCGGCCAGGCGGCCGGCACTGAACGCGCCCACCGCACAGCCCAGCAGCATCGACGCGATCTCGAACCCCTGCATCCATTCACCGGACCGGAACGCCAGGTGCAGGCCGTCCTGGGTGCCGTTGATCACGCCGCTGTCGAAGCCGAACAGAAAACCGCCAATCGTCGCTACCACGCTGATCAGTACGATCAGCCGGGTGTTCTCACCGCTGCCTGCTGCCTGGTTCATTCCCGTCCCCTCGAGTGCACCGTTGCCGCGCTCAGCGCAGCAGGTACTGGTTGAGCAGGTTTTCGTAACGCTCCTGCTTGCCGCTGGCCTGGTGCGGTTCGCCGAGGCGGGCGGCCAGGCCCGCCAGGTCCGGCAGGCTGAGCGTGCCACGCTCGAACTCCTGGCCGGCGCCGCTGTCGAAACTCGCGTAGCGCTCCTTGCGCCATTGCTCCCAGGGCGACTCGGTCAGCAGTGCATGGGCAACCTCCAGCCCGCGTGCGAAGGCGTCCATGCCGCCGATATGGGCAATGAACAGATCCTCAAGGTCGGTCGACTCACGGCGCACTTTGGCATCGAAGTTCAACCCGCCCTCCAGCCCGCCCTGGCGCAGCACGACCAGCATCGCACCCACCGTGTCGTACAGATCGCTGGGGAACTGGTCGGTGTCCCAGCCGTTCTGCGCGTTGCCGCGGTTGGCATCGATGCTGCCGAGCAGGCCATGGTCGGACGCAACCTGCAGGTCGTGCTCGAAGGTGTGCCCGGACAACGTGGCGTGGTTGGCTTCGATGTTGAGCTTGAAGTCCTTGTCCAGCCCATGCTCCTTCAGGAAGCCCACCACCGTGGCACTGTCGAAGTCATACTGGTGCTTCATCGGCTCCATCGGCTTGGGCTCGATCAGGAAGTTGCCCTTCAGGCCGATGCTGCGGCCGTAGTCGCGGGCCATGGTGAGGAAGCGCGCGAAATGTTCGATCTCGCGCTTCATCTGGGTATTGGCCAGCGACGCATAACCTTCGCGTCCGCCCCAGAACACGTAGTGCTCGCCGCCGAGTTCGACCGTGGCCTCCAGCGCGGCCTTGACCTGCACCGCTGCGCGCGCGACCACCGCGAAGTCGGGGTTGGTCGATGCGCCGTTCATGTAACGCGGGTGCGAGAACAGGTTGGCCGTGCCCCACAGCAGCTTGATGCCGGTGGCCTCCTGGCGCGCCTTGGCCAGGGCCACCATATGCGAGAGGTTCTTCTGGTACTGGCCGATGTCGTCGGCATCCGGCGCCAGGTCGATATCGTGGAAGCACCAGTACGGCACGCCCAGCTTGGTGAAGAACTCGAACGCCGCGTCCACCTTCGCTTCGGCCGTGGCCAGTGGCGAGGCTGCCTCCCACGGGAACTGCCGGGTACCCGGGCCGAACGGATCGTGCCCGGCATTGCAGAAGGTGTGCCAGTAGCACACGGCGAAGCGCAGATGCTCCTGCATGGTCTTGCCACCGATGACCCGGTTTGCATCGTAGACCTTGAAGGTAAGCGGATTGTCCGAGCCCTTGCCCTCGAACGGAATGCGGCCGACGCCGGGGAAGTACTCCTTGGCGCCGATGAAGGGCTGCGTGCTCATGGTGCGTGCTCCTGTCGTTGTACGGGGTGTCGTGGAGGAGCCATCAGCCGCGCTGCAGCGGCGTGATGGCATCAAGATGGCTGAGGAAGCGTGCGTAGGCCCGTGCATAGGCAGCGCTGCGATCCGGATCCGGCCGTGCGGACTGCGCGGGATCGACGGTGACGTGGCGCGCGGTGATGTCGCTGATCGAGGCGGCGTCTCCCTGCGCCCGGGCGAGCGCCCACAGCGCCTGCAGTGCCGCACCAAACGCCGCGCCTTCGGCCTGCACCGGGACGTCCACCGGCAGGCCGAACACATCAGCCACCAGCTGACGCCAGGCCGCGCTGTTGCTGCCGCCGCCGGTGAGCACGATGCGATCGAACTGCATGCCCGCGCGGACGAAGGCGTCGTAGCCGTACTTCAGGCTGTAGGTCGCGCCCTCCATGGCGGCGCGGTAGAGGTGCGCCGGGGTGAAATTGGCGATGTCCAGGCCTGCCAGCACGCCCTTGCCGAGCGGCAGGTCGGGGGTACGTTCGCCATTGAGGAACGGCAGCATCACCACCCCCCCTGCGCCCGGCTGCGTCGCGTGGAGGTGCGCATCGCCGTCGCGGGTGCTGAAACCGAAGGCGCTGGCCACGCGTTCGGTGGCCACGGTGCAGTTCATGGTGCAGATCAGCGGCAGCCAGCCCCCCGTGGACGAGCAGAACGCCGCCCACGCGCCGTCCGGATCGATCACCGGCGAGCCGGAATAGGCGAACAGCGTTCCGGAGGTTCCCAGGCTCATCGCCAGCCGCCCTTCCGTGACGCAGCCGGTGCCGATTGCCGCCATCATGTTGTCGCCGCCACCTACGGCAATCTTCACGGCCGCCGGCAGCCCCAACTCGGCCGCTGCCTTCGGCGCGATATCGAACAGGGCATCGGGTGCTGCGATCGGCGGCAGGCAGGCGGCAAGATCACGATCAGGATCGGTGGCGCGCAGCAGTTCCTGCGACCAGGTGCGTGTGCGCACGTCCAGCCAGCCGGTTCCGGACGCATCGCCAAGCTCGCAGAACCGCTGCCCGGTCAACACGAAATTCAGGTAGTCGTGTGGCAGCAGGATGGTCGCCAGCCGCGCATAGGCGTCGGCACGGTGGATCCGGGTCCAGGGCAGCTTGGACGCTGTGTAGCCGGTCAGGATCGGGTTGCCCGCCAGCGCGATGGTCCGTTGGAACCCGCCCACGGCGTCCATGATCTGGATGCATTCGGCCGAGGTGCTGGTGTCGCACCACAGCTTGGCCGGCGCCAGTACCTCGCCAGCATCATCAACCGGCACGAACCCATGCTGCTGCCCCGATACCGCCAGTGCGACGATGCGAGCGCGCAGCGAGGGGTCGATCCTGGCAAAGCAGTCGCGCAGGGCCGACACCCAGTCGGCAGGCGCCTGTTCACGGCTGCCGTCGGCACCGCTGTCCAGCGCGAGCGGCACGCTGGCCGAGGCCACCACCGCCTGCGTCCGCGGGTCATAGACCAGCACCTTCAGGCTCTGCGTCCCTGCATCGATCCCTGCAACCAGACCCATCGAAACCGCCTCCGATCAAAAAAGGTAGCGCTAACATTCCGTGGACTCAAAAAGGGGGCGTGGTGTCCGGCCCCCTCGTTGCCACCGCGCGCGTCATCGCCAGCGGTGTTGCCGCACTGTAACCAGCTGCAGCGGAAAAAGCGTGCTGCAACGCAAAACCCTGTTACGCGCTTGCTGCCGTCGAACGCCACACGTCCACGCCGGACCTGCAGTACTGCGCGATGAACTCCGCCTGCGCCGGCATCTGCGCGGCAGCCTGCTGCACGGGCTGCTGGATGCCCTTCAACAGGGTGCGCAGATCGGCGTCGCTCACGGCCCGCGCCAGCGGGTGGGCGGGACCGGGCGCGATGCCCTGCCCGAGCAGCACGCTGGTCCAGGATTCCACGCGGAAAACCTCGCCGGGGTCCTGCCACGCATGTGCACGCTCGCGCCACGCGCTCAGCCGCTGCTGCAGCGATTCGGGCAAGCGCATTTCGCGACACGCCTTCCACATCGGTTCGGTGCGCTGCGTTGCGTGGTAGTGCAGGATGATGAAGTCGCGCACGTGCTCCATTTCCTGGCGGCTGACATCGTTGTACAGCTTCACCAGCGACGCACTGATGCCGTCGAACGGGAACAGCTGGATCAGGCGCACTACCGCGCTGATCGTCAGATGGATGCTGGTCGACTCCAGCGGTTCGATGAAGCCGCTGGCCAGCCCGAGCGACACCACGTTCCTGTTCCAGGCCTTCAGCCGGCGCCCGCTGCGGAACGGCACCTTCCATGGATCGCGCAAAGGTGGAGCCCCGGCATCGCGCAGCAGCTTCGCTGCGGCCTCGTCATCGGACAGGTGGCGGCTGTCATACACCAGCCCGCAGCCAACGCGGTGCTGCAGCGCGATGTGCCAGCGCCACCCCGCTTCGTGGGCGATCGCCCGGGTATAGGGCACCGGCGGCGCCACCGCTTCGGTCTGCACCGCCACGGCGCGGTCGCACGGCAGCCATTCGTGCCAGTCCTCGTAGCCGGTGCCCAGCGTCTGCTCGATCAGCAGGCCACGGAAGCCGGTGCAGTCGATGAACAGATCGCCCTCGATCACCTGGCCGTCGTCCAGTACCAGCGCCTGCACCGAACCGTCGTGCGCGTGCTGCCTGACCTGGGCGATCCTGCCTTCGATCCGGTGCAGGCCGTGGGCCTCGGCCCTGCGGCGCAGGAACCGCGCATACAGGCTGGCATCGAAATGATACGCATAGCTGGCCTGCGGCTGGGTATGCAGCGAGAAGCGGTCGCCATGCGATGCGATGCTCTCCAGGCTGAAGTCGCCCAGCTCCGAGGGCATGCCGCGGCGCAGGCTGTCCAGCCAGAAGTGATGGAAGGGTGCCGCCCAGGTGCCATGGCCGATGGTGCCGAACGGATGGAAGAAGCGATCCCCCGGCAGGCGCCAGTTCTCGAACGAGATCGACAGCTTGAAGGTGCCGGCCACCGCGCGCAGGAACTCCTGCTCGTCAATCTGCAGGAAGCGATGGAAGGTGCGGATCGGCGGCACGGTGGACTCACCGACGCCGACCGTGCCGATCTGCTCGGACTCGACCAGCGTGATCTGCAGCTGGTCACGGAACTGATGCGCCAGCGCGCAGCCGGCCAGCCATCCCGCTGTACCGCCACCGGCAATGACCACCTTGCGGATGCGCCCTGCAGGCGTGCTCTGGGTATCCAACACGGTGCCCTCTCTCAACGGTTGAGCCTGCCCAGCAGCATCGCGCGCATGCGGCGGGCGCGCTGCTCGTCGAACGGTGCCAGATCCCCGCGCGCCGTGTCAGGCAGGTGTTGCCCGGCGCGCTCGCCGGGGCCGAATACGTAGTAACGGAAGAGCCCTTCCCAGGCCTGCTTCTCACGCGCTGGCAGGTCGCGCACGGACCACATCGCGTGCTGCAGCGCCGCCAGCGGCGACCCCAGCCAGGCCGGTGAGCTTCGCCACCAGTAGTTCACCAGCACGTTGAACGGTTCCAGGCTGCGTACATGGTGCCACCACATGCTGGGAATGAAGATCGCATCGCCGGGCCCAAGTACCGCGCTGCGTGCATGCGCCAGCGCCTCGCGGAAACGTGGATGCCGATCGAAGTCGGGGCGCTCGAAGTCCACCACGCTGACCACCTGTCCGCCCGGCGTGGGATCGAGCGGGCCCGGATACAGGTTGTCGACCTGGGCGGGCGGGAACAGCGTGAACTCGCGCTGCCCCACCGCACAGCAGGCGAGGTTGTCGGGTGTGTCGAAATGGCACGAGGCCGTCACCCGGTTGCCGATCCAGATGCTGGCTGTGGCGTCGATGCCCTGCTTCGCCAGCCCGGCATCGTTGGCCTGCGCGAATGCCGGCAGCAGTGCCCGCGTGATCGGCAGCGAGGCCACGTAATAGGTTGGCGGCCGCGGCGCATGCAGCGTCGCGGCGATCTCTTCCAGCACCTGGGCGAGTACACCACGCCGCACTTCGAAGTTCAGCCGGGTGAAGTCCGCGCTGTAGAACGGGCGGCCCGCGATCTCGGCGCCGCCGAACGAGTACTGGATGGGCGCACCCGCATCGACGCTGCACAGGTACGCCATCGCGTCACGCACGCCACCCAGTCCGGCCCGGACCAGTGGCCAACCGCTGGCGATGCCGCGCAGTACGACCGGCTCACCGGCCTCCACCAGGGCCGCCAATGGCAAGGCAGCAGGATCGATGCCTTCCAGGATCCGTATCGGCAGGCGGGCTTGCACCGGTCAGTTCCTGACCGCCTGCGCGGTGCCGTCCTGGACGCGGAGACGGCGCTGCTTCTCGGCGATCAGGCGGCGCATGTTATGCAGCGACGCAAGCATCAGGTACGCACCTTCCAGGTAACCGGCGCGGTTCAACGCCGCCAGGCGTGAACTGTCCAGCGCCGCCAGTCGCTCGCGGTCGATGCCGTGCAATCCGCTCACGCCCACGCGGTGATGCGGCGCGAGCTGCACATCAAGCGTGACCGGCTGGATGAGGCCACAGTCGTCGAGCATCGTGAACATGCCGGCCGCGAAGGCACTGCCCTCGTGGATGCCGCGCAGCACGCCAGCGATGTGGTCCAGGTAAGGCGTGTTTCCACCCTGCGGCAGGAACACCGGCTCACCGGCGCCGCAGGTGACACGCGGATGGTCCAAGTCGACGTGCATCACCGCGTCCTGGGTGAGCAGGCCGTCCACGTAGTGCTCCTGGAAGCCGATCAGGAACGGCCCTTTTGCGGCCGCGCCGGGCAGGTAGGAGGCATTCCAGCGTCCGTCCTGCAGGTACAGGTTCTCGTGCTGCTCGAAACCCAGCAGGGCCACGGACTGCCACGCCCCGGTCCCGGCCTCCCGGCGCAGGAAGATCGGATACTCGCGCTGCAGTTCGGCGAACTCGCTGGGATAGGCCGGCACCATGCCCACCGCATCGCCGAACTGCGGCCCGAATCCGATGGCGACCTTCAGGTCCCGATGCGCGATGTTGTTGAGCATTTCATAGCGGGCCATCGAGGTATCCAGTCCAGTGCGGGGTGGCTGGCCAGCAGGGTAGCGCAGGCGCGGCAGGTGCGGCGACACCGTCCCGGCACGGCACCGCTGGCGGGCAGCGGTACCGTGCCGGACGCATCGGCAACCAGGCTCAGAACTTGTAACGGACGCCCAGCATATAGCGCGGGCTCTGGTCTGCCAGCTTGACGATCATCTGCGAGGTGCGCGAGCGCCACCGCACATCCTCGCCGGTCAGGTTGATCGCCTCCAGGCTGAAGGACCAGTGGTCATCCAGCGCGTAGTTGACGCTGAGATCCCACTGCTCGTACGGCTCCACGTAGTACGGATTGCGGCTGGAACCCTGGTTGGACAGGATCAGGTACTGGTCGCGCCAGTTCCATGCCAGGCGCACCGACCACCCGTACTTCTCGTACATCAGCATGGCGTTGGCAGTGTCGCTCAGGCCGGTGAGC
This sequence comes from Stenotrophomonas sp. CASM110, assembly GCF_049384345.1. Lineage (NCBI taxonomy): Bacteria > Pseudomonadati > Pseudomonadota > Gammaproteobacteria > Lysobacterales > Lysobacteraceae > Stenotrophomonas > Stenotrophomonas sp. CASM110. The sequence goes on along the minus strand of NZ_JBMRGI010000001.1, from coordinate 87,241 downwards.
GAGAACTGGTCGATACCCGGATCGCCGCCATTGTTGTAGCCGACATCACCTTTGACCACGGTGTAGTTGGCCAGCACGCCGAAGCCGGTGTCACCGAAGAAGTACTGGCCGCCCAGTTCCCAGCCATGCAGCTTGGACTTGTTCTGGTTGATCGGGCGATTGACGTTGAACTGGTACAGCGGGTCGTTGGCCTGCCCATACAGATCGTAGGCCGCTTCGGTGGCCAGTACCTGCGCATCGGTGCCGTTGTAGGCGCCCAGGCCAGCTGGATTGTTGCGCAGCAGCGCCAGTGCGGTGAACAGCGAGGTGTCGTTGGCTGAGCAGGCGGCCGCATTGGCCGGCCCGACCTGGGCCACGCAGGCGCCGCTGGTCAGGAAGTCCAACGCCGCCCGCGCATCCGGCCCGGAGGTCGGGTCGGTGAGGCCGTACAGGCTTTCCTGGACGACCGTGTTGCCGATGAAGTTGCTGACCGACTTGTTCCAGTAGGTCAATGACACATAGCTGGCGTCGGCGAAGTACCACTCCAGCCCCAGGTCGAGGTTGTCCGATTCCAGCGGCTTCAAGCTCGGGTTCTGCGAATTGCCGCTGGCGCGCGACGAGGGATCGATCAGCACCGAGCCGAACGGCTGCTGGGCACCGGGCCCTGCATACAGGTTGCCGTACGGCGCTCGGGCAATGCTCTTGCCGAACGAAACGCGGCCCTTCAGTTCCTCGGTGAGGTCGATGCTGAAATCAAGGTTGGGCAGGATGTAGCTGTACCTGGCCTTCTCGGTGAAGGGCTGCTGCTCGTCGGACAGCACGATGCGGAAATCGTTGTTGGCCTGCCACTCGATGGACTCGGGAACGGCAATGACCGAGGTCGACACCACGTCGGTGGTTTCATAGCGCACGCCCAGGCGGGTATTGGTGCGCATGCCGCCCAGCTCCCCGTCCAGCTCCACCTGGAAGTACGCCGCCTTGGTCTTCTCTTCCACGAAGTTGTCGGCTGCGCGTTGCGGATCCACGCCCAGGCCGACGCCGTACTCGCGCGACGCCCATTGCGCGAGCTGCCCGGCATTGCCGCGCCAGGCCGGCCAGCTGTTGGCACTGTAGTCATCGAACAGGCCGACGATGCTGACCGGCTGCAGCAGGTCCATCAGGCCGGCGGCGGTATCCCGGTCCACGTTGGCCACGCCCCAGTCGCCCAGTGTCGAATAGGCCTCGGCGGCCTGGATGCGGTGGGTGGTGGACTTGTTCGTATCCACGCCGAACTGGAAGCGGCCGTGGTCGAAGTTCCATTCGCCGTCGACACGCGCCTGCTTGATCTTGCTGATCTGGGTCTGCGCGTTGACGCGCAGCACCTGGGTGCCGATCTCGCCTTCCTGGAAGCCCGGGTTGACCACGCCATTGGTCCCGGCGATCGCATCGGCAGTACTGGGATACCAGACCTGGGTGCCGACCGGCAGGCCATTGTTGAAGTTCAACTCCTGTACCCAGGAGCCACCGCAATGCGGGCCACGGGTGCAGTTGTTGGTGCCGGCAATGCTCATGAAGATGGAGCCGCCGCCGGTCAGTGGGTCATTGGGGCGGCTTTCATTCTTCGAATTGTGCGCATCGAAGCTGAGCTTGAAACGGTCGCTGACATTCCAGACCGCGTTGAAGCCCAGCGAGCCCAGCTTGTACTCCTGCATGCTGCGCTGCTGTTCCAGCCCGAAGTCCTTGGTGCCGGCGATCTCGCGGATGTAGACCGGGGTGGCGACCGCACCGGAGGTGTCGAACTGGACATTGGTGTAGTTGCTGTTCTGCAGCCACATGCCCTGCTCGCCACGATTCTCGGTGATCTCGTTGGTCGAGTAGGTGTAATCCATCGTCAGGGTCAGGCTGTCCGTCGGTGCGAACTGCAGCACGGCCTGGCCATTGACTCGCTCGCGCTCGAATTCGGAGAACGCGTAGCGCAGGTCGTTGGGCCGCGCATAGAGCTGGCCGACGGCCGGGGCGTTCACCACGGTCGGGTTGCCCGGCATCGACCCCGTCCAGGGCTGCACGTTCCAGTAGTTCTCCGTGGCCTGCACCGAGCCGCCCTTGCGCTTCTGCTGGCTCGCGCTGAGGCTGACGCCAAAGGTCTTTTCCGGATTGCTGTAACTGAAGATGCCCGACAGCTCCGGCGTCAGGTCGTTGTCGAACGGCTGGCTCTGGTCGGAGACCAGCTTTGCCCCGGCATTGGCCACGATGCCGGCGTGGTCGAGCGGGCGCGAGGTCAGGATGTTGATCGTCGCGCCGATGCCACCGCTGGGCACCTGTGCCTGGCTGGTCTTGTAGACCTCGATGCCATTGATGGCCTCGGCGGCCAGCTGCGCGAAATTGAAGGCGCGAGTGCCGCCGTCGACACCGCCGATGGCCACCTGCCCGGAGGCACCGAATGCATCGGCGCCGGGCATCTGGCGACCATTGAGCGTGACCATGTTGAACTGCGGACCAAAGCCACGCGCGGTCACCTGCGCGCCCTCGCCGTCACGGCGCTCGATGGAGATGCCGGTGATGCGCTGCAACGACTCGGCAAGATTGGTATCGGGGAACTTGCCGATGTCCTCGGCGCTGATCGCGTCGACCACGCCCGCCGAGTCGCGCTTGATGTCCATGGCCTGGCTCAGGCTGTTGCGTATGCCCGTGACCTGCACTGCATCGAGCTGGGTCGGCTGCGACTGGCTCTGCGGCTGCTGCCCGGTCGCCGGTGCTGCGTCCTGCGCAAACGCAGGATTGATGACCAGGGCGCCACCCACGAAGGTGAACATGGCCCGGGACCGGAACTTCGCCAACGCGCGGCTCATGAACCGGACCTCGGGCCCGGGGTGCCACGGAAACTGCAAGTGCTCATGAAAGTCCCCTCTGACATACGATCGAATGGATGTACCGCCCCCTCCCAGGGGCACGCACGGGCGTGGCCCGCATTCCAAACCGAACAGCACGGCTGCTGGAGCACGCCGCGACTTACACTTGCTTTTCAAGCCTGCCAGGACAAACACGCGGCAAAGAAGGCAGCCCCTGGACCCTGGATCCCCGTCCGACTGGTAGCGCTACCATCGCGTTGCAGCGGAGAGTAATCACCCGGGTTCGCGCTTGTCACCATGCAGCGCAGCAAATCGGCAGCGCGCGTAGCGGCGCTGGAATCACCCCGCTACTGATGACCGGGCTGCTGCTGCATCCGGTCACCGCTCACCCGCCGCAGGAAAGGTGCCCGCGCCTGCGGGTCATCCAGAAAGGAACGCACCGTGAACGCTCTCCAGCGCATCGCCGCCGCAGTCGGCTCGCCGTACTCGTTCCGTCCGGCTCCGCCGTTTTCGCGGCCAACGCCGTGATCGTGGACGGAGCAGATGAGCCGCTCACCGTGGTGCTACGCAGGGGCTACCACTCCGGTCCCAGCAGCTTCATCACTTCGACCTCCAGTTTCTGCGCGGCCTCGTCCTGGGAGGCGACCTTGATGCACAGCCCCGACTGCGCCGGCCCGGGCATCAGCTGGTATCGGTTGATGGTGCCGCCCCCGTCGCCGTCCAGCGCCACGCGCGCCACCACCGTGCGCCCATTGGCGTGGAAGGTCCAGTCCTGGTAATCAAACATGCTTCAGTATCCCGGCGGCCAAGGGGTCATCCCACCTTAGGCGGCACGACAGTGAAGAAGGCTCCAGGAAGTTGTTCAGAGCGCGTGGACATGATGATGGCAGCACCTACTGCAGTGCCCGCGCCAATTGCAGGACATCGGCGAAGAAGGACGCGTAGTCGTCCTGTGGGGCGCGGTGGCTCTCGCGCCGATGGATCAGGCGCACTGCGACGACGCGTTGTTCCGGAACGATCATCAGGTATTGGCCCAGGTAGCCGTTGGCGGCAAAGCCGACGACCGGTCCCCGTGTGATGTCGTAGAGATCGGCGAGCTTCAGGCCGCGCGCGGCGATCTGGCTGGCGTAACGCTGCGGCCCGTCCGCACCCAACCGTTCGGTGAGGAATGCGATCAACTGCCCCCGGCTGTCGAACGTGCGCCCCGCGCTGGCCTGCACGGCGCGGCGCACGTCATCGTCAACGCCGTGCCCGGCCAGCAGGTCATCCAGCCGGGGTTTGAGCTGATAGCGTTCCCACGCTGGTATCCGCCACCACAACAGGCCCACCTCAGGCGAGCGGGCACTTTCAGCAGTGATCAATGCCACTGACCGTTCACTCAACAGTCGTTTGCCATCCGGCGCCACGCCTCCATCCAGCAACAGTTGCCCGATGGCGGCAAGATCGGCGGCACGCAGGGACAGGCCCGCCATTCCCAGCGGAGTGCCTGCCTCATCCTTCATCCAGGTGTGGTGGGCAATGCCCAGCGGCTTGAACAGGCGCGCATCCAGGTAGGCATCCAGCGGCTCGCCCGCTAGGCGCTCGACAATGCCGGGCAGCAGGTTGGTGGCCTTGTTGTTGTAGGAAAACACGGCGCCCGGGTCGTCACTCAGCTCGGCTGCCAGTGCCAGTTTGACCAGGTCCGGGGCCCCTTCCAGTTCGGCGCCCGCGTTCGCCACGTTCTGCAGGCCGGAGGTGTGGTCCAGCAGCATGCGCACGGTGATGCGGCTCTTCCTGCCCTGTTTCCATTCCGGATAGATCTGGCTGACCGGTACGTCGATCGAAGCCAGCTTTCCTTCGTCCAGCAGCAACGCAATGCCCAGCGCGACGACGGACTTGGTTGCCGACATCAGGTGCACGGATTCCTGCGCTGGGGCGGGCTTCAGCTCAAGCAGCGTGTCCCGGTCGTGCATCACGAGCACCGCATCGGTATGCGAAGCACGCGCGTTGCGCTCGATCGTGGCGAGGGCGTCGGCACGCGGCGTCGCATGGGTGGGCCCCGCGATGCCGATCACGAGGGCCAGGGCGCAGGACAACCAGCAGGACGTTGGCATTGCGTTCTCTTCCAGTGAGTGTGCCCGCAGTTTGACTACACATGTAGTCAAACTGCAGTGCCTGAAGTCATACCGCGCTTGATTGCCCATCCGCACTGGACGCCGGGTTCGTCACTAACCCGCCCGGCCCCCCAGCAGTCGCCATGCCAGTGCGCACGGTATGATGCGGCGATCCCGGAACCTGCGATGATTGCAGCGGCCGCCCATCCGCTGATCGCGTGCGCCAGGAGCACCTGCGCCGGGGTCGCTGCCGGTGCCGCTGAAGCCCCCACTCCATGCTTGCCCCCCATTCCCCCCTCGTGATCTGGGCAGCGGTCGCCGTTGCCACCATCGGCCTGCTGTTCCGTCCCTTCCGCATCCCCGAGTATGTGTGGGCGCTGGGCGCCGCCGCCCTGTTGCCGCTGCTGGGCGCGGTATCGCTGCAGACCGCATGGGGCGCGGTAGCCGAAGGCCGCGACGTCTACCTGTTCCTGGTCGGCATGATGGTGCTGGCCGAACTGGCGCGGCGCGAAGGCCTGTTCGATTGGCTGGCGTTGTACGCGGTGCGGCATGCGGGCGGATCGGGGCGACGCCTGTTCGACCTGGTGTTCCTGGTCGGCACGCTGGTGACGGTGTTCCTGTCCAACGATGCAACGGCCGTGGTGCTGACACCGGCGGTCTACGCGGCCTGCAAGGCGGCGCGCGCCAATCCCCTGCCCTACCTGTTCGTCTGCGCCTTCATTGCCAATGCGGCCAGCTTCGTGCTGCCCATCTCCAACCCGGCCAACCTGGTGGTGTACGGCCAGCACATGCCGCCACTGCTGCAGTGGCTGGCGCAGTTCGCGCTGCCGTCGGCGGCGGCGATCGGTGCCACCTACCTGGTGCTGCGCTGGGTACACCGGCGCGAAATCGCGCAGCCGCTGGTCGCCGCACCGGAACATCGCCCGCTGACCGAGGGTGGCCGACTGAGTGCATTGGGCGTGCTGTTCACCGGCAGCGTACTGCTGGTGACGTCCGCGCTGAACGGACCGCTGGGCCTGGCCACGTTCTGCGCCGGCGCGCTGAGCGTGGCGGTCGTGGTGATACGCCAGCGCCATAGCCCGCTGCCGCTGCTGCGGCATGTCGCCTGGGGCGTGCTGCCGCTGGTGGCCGGTCTGTTCGTGCTGGTGGAGGCGGTGGCGCAGACCGGCGTCATCCAGACTGCGGCAAGCGCGCTGCAGGCCATGGCGCAGGCTTCTCCCCACCAGGCCAGCTGGCTGGCCGGTGGCGCCGCTGCACTGCTGAGCAACGTAGCCAACAATCTGCCGGTCGGCCTGGCCGCCGGTTCGCTGGGCCAGATGGCTGAACTGCCCGCACAGACCCGTGCCGCACTGCTGGTCGGCGTGGACCTGGGCCCGAACCTGTCAGTGACCGGCTCGCTGGCCACGATGCTGTGGCTGGTGGCGCTGCGCCGCGAGGGCGAGCATGTCAGCGCGCTCGACTTCCTGCGCGTCGGCGCGCTGGTAATGCCGCCTGCACTCATCGCTGCGTTGTTGCTGCTGTGACCAGAATGCAGGCGGCGGCCCGGCCCTAGAAGACCAGCTGCAGACGGGTATTGAAGGTGGTGCCTTCATCCCTGCCCGCAGCACTGCCGCTGCGGTGGCGGGTCTGCCAACGCACGGCTTCGAACATCACCCGGCTGAAATCGTTGAGGTACCAGTTCGCGCCCAGTGTCCACGCGTGACCGGTACCACCACTGGGCAGTTCGGCATAGTCCACGTCCTCATAGCGGCCCTTCAGCTCCCACGCACCGCTGCCGCCGCGCGTCACCGGATCGGCCACCTTCACCTTGCCCCACGTGCCGGCCTTGCCCGAGTAGGACGGCAGCGCGCCCGCCAGGAACCAGCCGGCCGAGATCGCCCACGCTTCGTGGTCGCGATCATAGCGCCCGCTGGCATCGGCCCCGCGCAGGCTTCGCGTACCCCACTCGCCGGTTGCCCACGCCGGGCCGAAGAAGCCGGCCAGTTCCGCGCCGTAGGCGGTGCTGCGCTCGGCGCCCACCAGCGTGCCCGGTGTGATCCTGACCAGATCGTTGAAATGCCCCGCGATGGCCGAACTGCGCACCACGCCGCTGGCCCCGGCGGGAATCTTCTCGTGGAAGGCCCATGCGCCCAGATGCACCGTGGCGTCGGCGGTGTCCAGCGGATTCCAGTGGACGCGGGTGGCCCAGGTCTGGCTGTCGTTGTCGGTGCCGGCGTTGTTGAGGTCGTTGCCGGCCACCGACAGGCTGGCATGCCAGCCCCTTCCATACACCCGCTCGGTGAGCCCGACACCAAACAGGCCGCGCTGCGGCAGCAGCAGCGTGCCGACCACGTTGCGTTCCTGGAACGGCGTGTTGGAGGTGCTGCTTGAGCCATCGATACCGCGATCGTTCAAGCGGTTGCCGATCGTGAGATCGGCCGGCAGGCCGAACAGCGTGTGGTCCAGCGTGGCGTAGACCGACTTCCACGCCACCGCGTTGTCGGCGAAGTCGCCCTCCACGACCCAGCCCAGGGTGCCGTAGCGCCCCTCGGCCCCCAGGCGCACCGAACGGATCTCGGTACCCGAAACGTTGCGGTCGGCGACCGCCGAACCGTCGGTGCTCGAGGCATCGACGAACAGGCGGCCACGGGGGCGGAACACCGTCGTGCCGTCGGCACTGCTGAACTCCGGTGCACCCTTGGCCCAGGAGACCTTCGGCAGCCTGGACTGGCTGGTTTCCAGTGCGGCCACCCGCGTTTCCAGCGCAGGCGCGGGCGGCGTTGACGGTGCCCTCGCACTGCCCTGCCCGCCCTCGACGGCGCGGAGGCGTGCTTCCAGTTGCTGGATCTGCAGTGCCTGCTGCTGCACCAGGCGTGACAGCTCGGCCTGGCTCAGCGGCGCGGGCAGCGACGACGTGGACTGTGCGTCGGCATGGCCACTGGCCAACAGCAGGCCGAGCGCGACCGACAGCGCTGCCAGCGGCAGCACGTTGGAATGGTTCATGGGCTCTCTCCGGCCAGCCGGCCCCCTGGCCTGGCGCTGGCCCGTTGCGGTGGTGCGGGGGAAGATCGGGGAAGGAAGCGCGCGCCGCCGGATCGGCCCGGCGGCGCGGCAGGCGGGCTCAGCCCGTCCGGGTCAGCTGGTGGCCTGTGCCTGGGCGTTGGGACGCCAGGTGATCAGCTTGTTCTCGACCACGTCCAGCAGCGCGTCGATGACCAGCACGAAGGCGGCCAGGATGATGATGCCGGCGAACACGCCCACAGCGTTGAAGTTGCCTTCTGCCTGCGCGATCAGGTAGCCCAGGCCCGCCGAGGCGCCGAGGTATTCGCCGATGATCGCACCGACCACGGCAAAGCCGACCGAAGTACGCAGCGAAGACAGGATCCAGCTCGCCGCTGCGGGGAAGTAGACATGGCGCAGCAGGTCACTGCGGCTCGCCCCCAGGATGCGGGCATTGGCCAGCACCACCGGATTCACCTCGCGCACGCCCTGCATGGCATTGAAGAACGTGGTGAAGAACACCAGCGTGACCGCCAGCGCCACCTTCGACCACAGCCCCAGGCCCAGCCACAGCACGAAAATCGGCGCCAGCACCACGCGCGGAATCGCGTTGAAGCCCTTGATGAAGGGATCGAGGATGCGTGCCGAGCGGCGGCTCAGGCCGAGCCAGACGCCGCCGGCCACACCCAGGCCGGTGCCGATGATGTAGCCCAGCGCGGTTTCGGTCAGCGTGATGTAGACATGCTGATAGAACGACGTATCGGACAGCCAGGTCCAGGCCTGCTGCACGATGGCGGTTGGCGATGGGAAGAAGAACGGATCGATCACGCCCAGCGCGATGCCGCCTTCCCAGCCACCGAACACGGCGACCACCAGCGCGAGCTGGATGAACTTGTCAGTCTTGGCGTGCATAGCTCTTCTCCACTTCGCCGCGCAGGCAGGCCCAGATGTCGCGGTACAGGTCGGTGAAACGGTCATCCAGCTTGATTTCGGCCACGTTCCTCGGCCGTTCCAGATCCACATCGAAACTGCGCACCACGCGGCTGGCCGGGCCGGAGGACAGCACCACCACGCGGTCGCCCAGGGCGATCGCTTCTTCCAGATCGTGGGTGATCAGGATCACCGAGCGCCGGTCTTCCTGCCACAACCGCAGCAGCTCGTTCTGCATGAGGTGGCGGGTATGGATGTCCAGCGCCGAGAACGGCTCATCCATCAGGATCACCTTCGGCTCGACGATCAACGCCTGGGCCATCTGCACGCGCTTGCGCTGGCCACCGGACAGCTGGTGCGGGTAGCGATGCTCGAAGCCGGCCAGGCCGACCTTGGCCAGCCACGCGTTGGCCTTGGCCTTGCGTTCGGCCTCGGGCACACCGCGGAAGCGCAGGCCGAGTTCAACATTCTGGTACGCGGTCTTCCACGGCAGCAGCGCGTCCTGCTGGAACAGGTAGCCGACCGACTCCTGCACGCCGCTGACGGCACGGCCATCGATGCTGACCTGGCCCGACGACGGCTTCAGCAGGCCCGCCACGGAATTGAGGATGGTGCTCTTGCCGCAGCCGGTGGGTCCGACGATGGCAAGGAACTCGCCGTCACCCACCTGGATGTCGACATCGCGTACGGCGGTGAATTCGCCGAAGGACATGGTCACCTTGTTGATGGCGACCATGGTCTGTGCAGGCTCCAGCTGCGGCGCGCCATTGAACTGGCGCACGGTGGCATTGAGGGCCATGGTTTACCTCCGCTTACGGTTGGGCAGCCGGCGCCGCAGCGTTGGCACGCTCGACGAAGGCATTGGTATAGGTCCGGGACAGATCGATATCGGCCTTGGCGACATCCGTGTTGAACTCACGCAGCACCTTCAGCGGTGTTTCCAGATCGGCAGGCGTGAAGTGACCGTCCCGGGTGAAGATCGCGCGCGCGTTCTCCACCGCGCGGGCATAGGTGGCGCGGTCACCGGAGACGTAGCTGTCCGGCAGCGCGGCCACGATGTCTTCAGCACTGTTGTCGGCGATGAACTTCAAGGCCATCTGCTCGGCGCGGGCGATCTTCTCGGCCGCTTCGGGTCGCGTGTCCAGGAAGCTCTGGTTGGCGTACATCACCGAGGTCGGGTACAGGCCGCCATAGACCTGGCGGGCGCCGTCGTCGCTGCGCGCGTCGAGGATGATCCTGCCGACCTTGCGCTCGGTGATCAGGGTGGCGGCAGGATCATAGTTGACGAGCAGGTCGATCTTGCCCTGCTCGAGCGCGGCCACCGCTGCGGCGCCCGAGCCGACGCCGATCAACGAGATGCTGTCGGCCGGAATATCGTGCTGGGCGAGGAAGTGACGGACGAAGAAGTCGGACGAGGAGCCCGGCGCGGTGATCCCGACCTTCTGGCCCTTGATGGTCTCCGGGCGCGCCGGATCGAAGGTGGCATCCTCGCGGCCGGCCATCACCAGGCCGGAGTTGCGCGAGAGCAGTACGAAGGCCACCACGTCCTTGCCCTTGGCCTGCATCTGGATGGTGTGGTCGTAGAAGCCGACGGCCACGTCGGTGGAATTGGCCACCAGCGCCTGCAATACCTTGGAGCCGCCCTGGGCGAAGTTCTCGGTCTTCACCTGCAGGCCGACGTCCTTGAAGTACCCCTTGGCGTCGGCGATGAAGAACGGCAGGTTGTTGAGGTTGTAGGAGCCGACGCTGATGCGTACCGGGGCATTGTCGCCACCGCCGGCGGATGCGCCTTCGCTGCGCCCGCTGTTGCTGCATCCGGCCGCGGCCAGACCGGCCGCGCACAGCGCGGCCAAGAAGAACTGCTTGTACATCATCCCTCCCAGGAGTGAAGCATCTACGTTGTAATGGCGGGCATGCGCGTCTACGCAGGCCCGTCCGGGTTCAGATCATGCCGCTGACGTCCATTGGCGGGCTTGGGTGGCACTGGCCGTGGCGGGCGCGGGCGAAGTCGCGTACACGCGCCCCTCGAACAAGCGGCGTGCGGTGCGGACCACGCTGGCAATCACCGGCGAATCGCCCGAGCTGCGACTGAGGCCCACCTCCAGGGCCCCACTCGGATGTTCGAGGGTAATGCTGCCGGGAACGGACCGGCATCCGACCAAAGTGTGGGCCAGCGTGCCCGGCGTGACGGCGGCGGTGGCCAGGCCGACCGCACCGGTAATGGCCAGTGCGGTGTGGCATTGGTGCGGCATGAAATAGCGCACCTGCAGATCGCCGCCCTGTTGCGGCGCCGACAGCAGCACCGGCTTGGGAATGACCTTGTTGCCGGCGTCGGCGATGCCCATGCGGGCGCCCGCCTCGATGCGCAGCGCTTCCAGCCGGCGCATGAACGCCGCGTCCGCGTTCAGTTCGGCGGGCGAGGCATCACCGCGCACGCCCAGGTCTTCGGCACGCACCAGCATCATCGGCATGGCGCAGTCCACCAGGCTGGCCGGCACGCCATTGATGGTTTCCTGCGCATGCCCGCTGGGCAGCAGCTTGCCGGTGCGGGCGCCTGCCGCATCAAGGAAGGAGAGCCTGACCGGCGCGGCTGCGCCCGGCGCGCCGGCAATGCGCGTATCACCGCGGTAGGCCACAGTGCCGCCCGGCGTTTCCACCGTGGCGATGATCAGCTTGCCGGTGTTGACGTTGTGGATGCGCACCTCGGTCTGCGGATCCTGCGCCTGCACCAGCCCACGCTCGATGGCATACGGGCCCACGGCCGCCAGCATGTTGCCGCAGTTGGGCGAGGTATCCACCACCTGCTGCTCCACCCGGACCTGGGCGAACAGGTAGTCCACGTCGGCGTCCGCCCGGCTCGAGCGGTCGATGATCGCCACCTTGCTGGTCAGTGCGTTGCCACCGCCGATGCCGTCGATCTGCAACGGATGGCCCGAGCCCATCACTTCCAGCAGCAGGCGATCCCGTTCGGCGGTGTCCGCCGGCAGGTCGCTGGCCAGGAAGAACGGGCCCTTGGAGGTGCCGCCGCGCATGAGCACGCAGGGAATGCTGAGCAGATCGTTGGACATACGTGTGCTAGATTGATGCGTATAGGGGATGAATGACCCCTCTGTGATTCGATACTGGCATGACCCTAATTGATCTGTGAATTGCTGATTTTTGGATGATTGATACCCAATGAGCATCAATTGCGAAATCCTGGATCTACGCGCGTTCCTGCTGGTATCGGAGACACGCAGCTTCCATCGCGCCGCTGAAATCCTGCACGTCTCCCAGCCGGCGCTCAGCCGACGGATACAGAAGCTGGAGCAGGCCGTGGGTTCGCCGCTGCTGGAGCGCACCACGCGCAGCGTCAGTACCACCGCTGTCGGCGAGAACCTGCTGCCACTGGTGCGCCGCATGCTGGAAGAATTCGATGGCTCGCTGTTCTCGCTGCGCGGCCGCGAAGACACCCGCGGCGCCACCGTGACCATCGCGTGCCTGCCGACGGCGGCGTTCTACTTCCTGCCCAGCGTGATGGCGCGTTTCCACGAAGCACACCCGAACGTGCGCTTCCGCATTCTGGATATCCCGGCCACGGAGGGTCTGCAGGCAGTGGAACGTGGTGAAGTCGAGTTCGGCATCAACTTCATGGGCGCCAACGATCCGAATCTCGACTTCGACGTGCTGGCCGAGGACCCCTTCGTCCTCGCCTGCCGGCGCGATCATCCGCTGGCCCGCAAGCGCAAAGTGGAATGGGCTGATCTGGCCGAGCACCAGCTGATCACCGTGCATCGCACCAGCGGTAACCGCACGCTGCTGGACGGCGCGCTGGCGCGCGAGAACCTCAAGTTGAGCTGGCACTACGAGGTGACGCACCTGTCGACGTCACTGGGCATGGTCGAGGCCGGCATCGGCGTGTCGGTGCTACCGAAGATGGCCACGCCGGACGGGGATCACCCCACCCTGGTGACGCGCGCGATCGGCAACCCGGTGGTGTCGCGCACGATCGGCATCGTCCGCCGACGGGGTGCCCTGCTCTCGCCCACCGCAGAGCGATTCCTTCAGATGCTGATGAGCCAGTGGCGTGGGGAGGCGTGAGCAACCGCGCGGTTCACGCGCTTGTGCTGTCCTGGCTCCAGGCGAATGTGCTGCTGCCACCCATCAATCGGGCCGTCTGCATCGACCATTCCTGCAGAAGCTGCCGCGCGCCTGATTCGCCACCTCGCCCGATTGCCTCCAGCATCCTGTCCAGTCTTCCGCGGATCGCGCTGGACACCGGCAGTGCGAGCAGATTCTTCAGTGCAGCATCTGCGGCCGGGAAATCGCCCAGGCGAATGGTGGACAGGTACTTCACCCATTGGCAGTAATCGCCCTCGAAACCGGCCTCTTCAACATACATCAGAAGGTCCGCAGCTGTTCTCACCCCTTCGAGCATTGCGAGGTGAGCCTCGTGCGTGCCGCGGAAAAAGTCCTTTGGATCTTCCGGGCAAGCGACCCTCTGGCCGAGAGACATATGCAGGTGTGGCAGGCCGTCATAGACCGGAAGTGCGAAGGTCCATACATAGATGGAGGACGGCGCTGGGTCCATGGCAAACCCGGAGATCACATCGCGCGTGTACGAAACAATCAGAAAGTTGCCAACCACCCGCAACCCAGCCTTCCTGGCGTTCCGTTTCATTGTCCACAGATCAATGGATCTCATGCGTGCGCCCGACGGTTGGCGAGGACGCAGGACGTTCGATGTTCAACTGGATGCCCTGCACCATTCGCCTTCCGTCGCGCAGGACAACAAGGGCTCGATCCAGATCGCGCCTTGCAATGGAAATCGATCTCAGACCAAGCGATTGAGCGACCTCGCACTGCGAAAAGAAGATGTCATAGGTCTCCATCAACTCGGCATGAAACAGCTGATTGGGGGCGTTGTCGATCACCCTGGAGAGGTCCGTCATGAAATTCCATGCATCCACGACCTCCCCGGGGTCGACCTCCCGCCCTGAATCTACAGACGAGATCAGCGAGTCGAGGTCAATGACGGACTCTCCTTCCCAGTCCAGGACTCGGCCGCGCGCGGCAACCTGACCCTCCAGCCCTTCCTTGCTGCTGTCGCAGACAGGCCTTCCATTGCTGGACATCACCCGATCATGGTCACCTGATACCCAGGCAAACCAGATGATCCGCATTCCCCCTGCAACGCCGACCGGATATATCGCTTCCACTATCGATTCCTGCTCAGATGGTTCCATCCATCCCGGGCTCTCACGGGAGGTGCAGCCGCTCCGATGGTAACGCCAAACTCGATTGCCGATGACCTGCGGAGCCTCCAGCGACCGGCACTACCAGGTCAATCAACCTGCGGTTTCCAGTCCCTTCCCCGCCGCATCCATCCGCAGCGAGGCCAGGTAGCGACAGTACTTGCCCACGAAGACGCCAGTGAACCCGCCGGTCAGCAGCAGGTAGGCGGCGCTGAAGCCGGCACTGGCGGTCAGCGTCGACGACACCGCAAATGCGACCTCGAAGGCGTACTTCACCAGGAAGGTGACCAGCAGCAGCGGCAGCAGGCTGAAGTCCGCGCTGCGCCAGAGCTTGCCGGTGCTGCGGTCCAGCGTCAGCTTCAATCGACTCAACAGCAGCCAGGCAAGCGCGGCCCCCGTGGCGATGCCGGCCAGCCACTCGCTCCAGGCGATCAGCGACGCGCCGAAACGATGGCTGATCGACCACGCACCCCAGACGGCAAACAGGCCGGGCACGATCGCCAGCTTCTGCGGCGAGGTCTGGGCCGGCTTCATGGCGGCAATGCCACGGGTGACCAGGAAGGCCAGGAGCAGCCAGACCCAGATCGGCGTCTGCGAGGCGAGTTGCTGGAGCATGTTCATGAGCGGTCCCCCTGGTGAGTGGTGGCTGAGTGGTGGCGAGGTGTCCTCGCCTTGGCGCTCACTATTCGCTTCCGCCCGGGTTGCAGCCAGTGACAGCTGTCAGCCATCGCCGGTTACGCCGTGGCGAGCACGCCCTGGCCTGACCCGGCTGGGGCGGGCCAGGCCGGGCACATGCTGTTGACGGCCCTGCCCTATGCTGGTGGCCTCATTGGAGACCTGCCAGGTACGAACCATGACGAAGCTGCACACCCTGATACTGACCGGCGGCCTGCTTGTGCTGAGCCCGCTGGCCTCGGCAGAGACCGTGAATCTGACCAACAGTGCCGAGGGTGCCAACCGCGATGCCGGCATCACTGCGGTCAAGAAGAAGCTGCAGGACGCGTGTACCGAGCGCAAGGGCTCGGCCGACACCGCCTCGTTCGAGGTGGTCTTCGAGAAGACCAACCCGAACCCGAGCGTGCCCAAGCCCTACTACGTGGACGGAAAGATGAAGTGCGACCTGCCGGGCTGAGGCGATTCAACCATCGGTGCCGGAAATGCGCCGCCGGTACTGCGCCACCCACTCCAGCGACGGCGCAATACCGCCGAACGGGAAGAAATGCGGGCTGACCTGGCCATGGGCGCGGGTCAGCCCCTTCACCAGGCAATCGACGAACACCTCCGGCCCTGCCGTGCCGAGCAGCCGGCCGATCGAGATGCCATACCGGGCCAGCATCGATGCACTGGCGCCCACGCCGCACATCGCGGCGTAGCGCAGCAGGCGAGAGACGCTGGCCGGGCCCGGCACGCCGACCAGCACCGGGACGCTGATGCCACGCGCGCGCAGTGCATCCAGCCAGGCCAGCACGGCATCGGCATCGAAGGCGAACTGGGTGACGATCAAGGGGGCCATGCCGCGCGCTTCGATGCTCTGGCATTTGCGCTCAAGCGCCTGCCAGCGTTCGTCACTGCTCATTACCGGATGCCCTTCCGGGTGTCCGCCGATACCAACGACCTTGATCCCGGAGTGCTCCAGAACACCGGTCTGGATGATCGAAGCGCTATCGGCAAACGGTCCGGCGGGCGTGGCCAGGTCGCCCGCGATCAGCAGGCAACGCGCGACCCCGGCGTCGCCGGCCGCGCGCTCCAGGAAGCGTTCAAGTGCCACGTGCGACCCGATGCGCCGGGCAGAGAGATGCGGCATCGGTTCGAAGCCGAGCGCGCGCACCGTGCGTGCGGCGGCCAGGCGGGCGTCGTCATCCTCGCTGGCCATCCAGGGAATGGAGATGACCGTACCGCGCGGGATCCGATCCGCCTCGGCGCGCAGCGCAGGCATGGCCTTCGCGCTGACTTCCAGTGAAAAGGCGTTGATGAAGGATTCCGCGTGCGCTGAGGTACCGGCCGGCATCAGCGCGCCTCGCGTGCATTGCCGGCAAGCGGCGAGCTGTTGCGGGCCAGTTCGATGAAGGCCTGCAGGTAGTCGATACCGGTATCGGCCTCGCGCGCACCCAGGTAGATCTGCTTGGGGATGCCCTTGGCGCCCAGCCGTACGGGCACCACGTCCATGCGCGTGGCGTACTCCTCCACCAGCCAGCGCGGCATGGCAGCCACGCCGCGGCCGCTGGCCACCATCTGCATCATGATGTCGGTGGTTTCGATGGCCTTGTGGCGCCGCGGGGTGATGCCGGCCGGCAGCAGGAACTGGTTGTAGATGTCCAGGCGCTCGAACGGCACCGGGTAGCTGATCAGCACTTCCTGGCCGAGCTGGCGCGGCTTTACGTGGTCCACCTTGGCCAGGGCGTGGTTGCTGGCCACTACCAGCACCTGCTCGTAATCGAACACGGGGATGAACTTCAGGCCCGGCTTCAGCAGTGGATCGGGCGTGACCAGCAGGTCGATCTCGTAACCGAACAATGCGCCGATGCCACCGAACTGGAACTTCTGCTTGACGTCCACATCCACGTCCGGCCACGCCGCCAGGTAGGGAGAGACGATCTTCAGCAGCCACTGGTAGCACGGATGGCATTCCATGCCGATGCGCAGCGCGCCGCGCTCGCCCTGCGCGAACTGGCCCAACCGCTCCTCGGCCAGGTCCAGCTGCGGCAGTACCCGGTTGGCGACCGCCAGCAGGTACTGCCCGGCCTGGGTCAGGCGCAGGCTGCGGCCCTCGCGCAGCCAGACATCGGTGCCCAGCTGCTGCTCCAGCTTTTTCATGCTGTGGCTGAGCGCCGACTGGGTCAGGTTGAGCACGCCGGCGGCCGCGGTGAGCGAGCCCTGCTGTTCGACCTGCTGCACGATGCTGAGGTGGATCCGTTCCAACATGACGATGAATCTCATTCATGGATTGGTGAAGTAATACCATTTTACGTCATGGAAGGGCATGGCTAGGATCGGGTCATGCCTTCGGTTGCCTGCCAGCCTGCTGACCCAGCCGGCCTGCAGGGCTGCGCACCTGCAGATGCCCGAAGGCGCTCCCCTCCCCCGCTGATAGCGAACAGATGACCCGCCCCCTCCGTATCGTCGCCGTTTCCGGCGGACTGCAACGCCCCTCCAGGGCCGCCGCCCTGGCCGAGCATCTGCTGGACCTGATCGGCGAAGACATCCACAGCGAACAGCAGCTGATCGAACTCGGTGAGCTGGCACCGCAGCTGGCCGGTGCGCTGTGGCGCTCGCAGCTGCCCGAGGCCGTGGAGCGGCAGCTGGTTGCGGTTGAACAGGCCGACGTCCTGGTGGTGGCCACGCCGGTCTACCGCGGCTCCTACACCGGCCTGTTCAAGCACTTCTTCGACTTCATCGACCAGGATGCGCTGGTCGACACCCCGATCCTGCTGGCCGCCACCGGCGGCAGCGAGCGCCATGCCCTCGTGATCGACCACCAGCTGCGCCCGCTCTTCAGCTTCTTCCAGGCCCGCACCCTGCCCCTGGGCGTCTACGCCACCGACCGCGATTTCGCCGAGGGCCGCGTGAACAACGACGCACTGATCCAGCGTGCGCGACTGGCCGTGCAGCGGGCGATGCCCCTGCTGGCGCTGTCCCATCGCGCCGCGCCTCCCGCTACCGCAGAGGCCACCGCAACGCTTTGAATGCCAGACGCCGCCGACCTGCATCTGGATGTCACCCCGCAACCCGGAACGCCGCCATGACGACCGATACCTTCACCTTCAGCATCACGCACATCCCCTTCAACGAGGATTACCAGCCGGCCGAGGGCACGCGCATCACCACCAACTTCGCCAACCTGGCCCGTGGCGCGTCGCGGCGGGAGAACCTGCGCAACACGATCAGCATGATCAACAACCGCTTCAACGACCTGGCACATTGGGACAACCCGAATGCGGACCGCTATGCGGTCGAGCTGGACATCATCACCGTGGAGATGCACATCGACGGCGCCGACGGCAGCGATCCGTTCCCGTTGATCGAAGTGCTGCGGCCGACCATCGTCGATACGCAGACCGGCGCGCGCACCGAAGGCATCGTCGGCAACAACTTCTCGTCCTATGTGCGCGACTACGACTTCAGCGTCGTGCTTCCAGCCAGCAACGAAGGCAAGGACACCTTCGGCATTCCGGAGGGCTTTGGCGACCTGCACGGCAAGCTGTTCAAGCACTTCCTGGAGTCGGACGCCTACCGCGCCAACTTCAACAAGGGTCCGGTCATCTGCATCAGTGTGTCCAGCAGCAGGACCTACCACCGCACCGAGAACCATCATCCGATCCTGGGCGTGGAGTACCGCCAGGGTGAGCGCTCCCCCACCGACCAGTACTTCGACAAGATGGGCCTGCGGGTGCGCTATTTCATGCCACCGGGCAGCGTCGCGCCGCTGGCGTTCTACTTCCAGGGCGACCTGCTGGGCGATTACTCGAACCTGGAACTGATCGGCACCATCAGCACCATGGAAGCCTTCCAGAAGATCTACCGCCCGGAGATCTACAACGCCAATTCCGTGGCCGGCAAGGTCTACCAGCCCAGCCTGAAGCACCAGGACTACTCCTCCACCCGCATCGTCTACGACCGCGAAGAGCGCAGCCAGCTGGCGGTCAAGCAGGGCAGGTTCACCGAAGAGCACTTCATCAAGCCGTACCGCGCCGTGCTTGAGCAGTGGGCCGCCCGCTGATCCATCGATTTACCAACCGCCCCAGGACACACGACACAATGCCGACGAAGACGCTGCTCCCCACCTCCACCGCAGGCAGCCTGCCCAAACCCTCCTGGCTGGCAGAGCCCGAAACACTCTGGTCACCCTGGAAGCTGCAGGACGAAGCGCTGCTTGAAGGCAAGCAGGACGCCCTTCGCCTGTCCCTGCAGGAACAGCAGCACGCCGGCATTGATATCGTCAGCGACGGCGAGCAGACCCGGCAGCATTTCGTCACCACCTTCATCGAGCATCTCAGCGGCGTCGACTTCGAGAAGCGCGAAACCGTGCGCATCCGCAACCGCTACGACGCCAGCGTGCCGACCGTGGTTGGCGCGGTGAGCCGCCCGAAGCCGGTGTTCGTGGAGGATGCGAAGTTCCTGCGCCGCCAGACCACGCAGCCGATCAAGTGGGCGCTGCCGGGCCCGATGACGATGATCGACACGCTGTACGACGCGCACTACAGGAGCCGCGAGAAGCTGGCCTGGGAGTTCGCGAAGATCCTCAATGAGGAAGCGAAGGAACTGGAGGCCGCCGGCGTTGACATCATCCAGTTCGATGAGCCGGCCTTCAATGTGTTCTTCGACGAGGTGAACGACTGGGGCGTGGCCGCCCTGGAGCGTGCGATCGAAGGGCTGAAGTGCGAGACGGCGGTGCACATCTGCTACGGCTACGGCATCAAGGCCAACACCGACTGGAAGCAGACGCTGGGTTCGGAATGGCGCCAGTACGAGGAGTCGTTCCCGAAGCTGCAGACCTCCAGCCTCGACATCATCTCGCTGGAATGCCACAACTCCCATGTGCCGATCGACCTGATCGAGCTGGTGCGCGGCAAGAAGGTGATGGTCGGTGCCATCGACGTGGCCTCCACCACGGTGGAAACCCCGGAGGACGTGGCCAACACCCTGCGCAGGGCGCTGCAGTTCGTGGACGCCGACAAGCTCTACCCGAGCACCAACTGTGGCATGGCGCCACTGGCGCGCGACGTGGCCAGGGGCAAGCTGCGCGCACTCAGCGCGGGAGCGAGGATCGTTCGCGAAGAACTCTCGGCATAACCCTGGCTGGGGAGGAATTGTTGTTCGAATGTCGGTTTGACGGAGCCTGGCCGGGTATCGACCAGGCTCCACCCCGCCCCTGCACTTCCGGTCGGGTCTTCATCGCGGGCTGTCGCGGCGCCAGTGCCTGCTTGATCCGTACCACCTCCCCCGCCCCGGCCTCGGCCAGGCGGCGGGCCTGCTGCCGTTGTTCCCGCGAAAGCGCGGGCGACGGCGCAGCGCCTGTTTCCGGCGCTACGTCCACCAGGCGTGCCACTGCCTCGCGCAGCCGCAGCTGTGGGCAGAGCCGCGCAGCACACCAGCGCTCGGCGTAGCGCCTGGCCTGCCGCACATTCGTGGCGGCCACCACCTTGGTCTGGGACATCCTGCGTGCATCCAGGTAGACCCGGAAGCCAAGTTCGGCATGCGGCACGATGTTGGCCACCGAGCGCCCGTTCCACCACAGGTCCCAGCGCTCGCCGCTCCGTACCCAGCCGGAGGGCCGGGTGACCGTCATGAACTCTGGAAGATCGAAGGGAGGACTCATGTCGGGAAGGATACGAGCGCCCGTCGCACCGGCTGAGATCCGCACCGTGCGCTTGTTCGAGACCATGAATCGTTAAGGCGCGCTTGCTTCCGCTACGCCTGCTCCGCACCGCCGGGCTACGGGAACAAGAACTAAAGTGACGCGTCACGCTCGATGATGCTTTCGATCCAGTCGATGTAGCGGGACACACGCACGTTGTAGACCACCTGCCCATAGAAACCCGCTTCCAGCGCATGCTCGGGTACGGCGGTGATCCAGGAACCGAGGCCCACCAGCTGCCAGGCCCCATCTTTCTCGATCACCAGCGGGCCGCCGCTGTCGCCGTTGCCGAGCACGCCTTCAAGGGGAAGGCCCTGCGGAGGCGGATCAAACCGGTACCAGAGATAGCGCGTGTTGCCGCCTGTGATCGCGTTGCAGGCCCGCCGCAGCGTTGTACGATGCGGCCCGCCGGGCATCAGGCCAGTCGCACCATTGCCGGTGGCGCCTCTCCCTATCAGGGCGGCGACCTGCGTGACCTCGTCGGCGCCCCGGTAGAGTGCGACCGGCGGCACATCGCTCACCGGTGCGGCAAGTCTGATCAACGCAATGTCATCCGATGCTGCCAGGAACGCGTGGATTTTCGACGCGCTCCCGGTTGCCATCGCTTCCTTGCCCAGCGCCTCGGGCATCTTCCGGTAGCCGGGGTGCAGGAAGACACGCTCGACGCCGTAGCCGTTCCCATTGATGGTGATGGTGGCGCCCCTCCCTTCCATCGGCGCGGCATGCGCGGCGGTCAGCACCCAGCGCGGCGCGATCAGGACGCCGTGCCCCTCGCCCGGCATGTCGGCCAGCGCGGGGAAGGCCGATGCATCGATCTGATACCGGGCGTCGTCCACATCATCACGGATGACCACGGCACCGGCAGTGAACGGGAGCGTGGCCAATGCCAGGAAAATCCAGCGGTTCATGGTTGCTTGCATCCCAGCAGTTCAATCCCAACAGCCTAGGGCATGGCCCTGCCATACGGGGAGATCGTGCGACCGATCCCCGGCGATTGCCGACGAATGCGGGGAAACGGGAGTTGAAGCCAGGCGGGCCATGCCCTACCTGCGGCCGCGATAGGGTTCGCAGCCCACGCCATCATTGTCACGATCGAGGTGCGGGCCATAGCCCGGATCACCACGCCGTACCGGCGCCGCCCCGGCGGCGCGGGCCTCCGCGCAGTTGGCAAACACCCGGGAACTGCGCGCGGGCGCGGGGGCGAAACTGCTGCGCGGAGTGTCGACGTATCGAGGTGCCGCTGGAGCGCCTCGATGACAGTGATACTCACCCGTTTTCCGGTTGGTGTGGCACCCCTGCTTGTCGAGCCCGCCCGGATGCGCGAGCGCATTGGCGGACAGTGCCAGTGCGAGCATGCCGGATGCAGTCAATACGCTGGAAACGCGGCGTCGTGTGTCCATGCCTTCCCCCTGTCAGGCACTCCTGCCAAGGGGAAGGCTAGCATGGTGTCTCGACCGCCAGGCTTGACGCTGCAGCGGCTGCCACTCAACGCAGGTAGTCCTTCAGGAACAGCCAGGTGATCAGCGTCGGCAAGATCAACAAGAAGAAGCTGCGCGTGGTGCACGACCCGGAGGCAGGCGCCGGCAGTCGCTGATCCCTGGGCGGCCACGGGCTCTGCGCCAACGCGGGGAAATCAATGCACCCGCGCTCCTGTTCCGTCGGTTCCGCCGCATACATCGTGGCTGGCGCCGATCCTCCCTCGCCCCTCGCTCCTACAGTGGATTCGCGGCGACGCACGGCCTGCACCCCCGATGGCAACGTCGCCGCCCCCACCTTTCGAGCCCACAGGAGCGAGACATGGCATGCCTTTCCCGGACTATCGCTGGCACAGCGGCAATGCGCCCAGCCCCCTCCACGCAGGTTGAACGGAGGGGTGCACCATGAACCAGGTCTACGTCGCAGTCTGGGATGGAGCCCACTATCTGGTCGTCCGCAAACGGGTGCTCAACAGCTGGTGGGGCAGCAATTCCGTGGTCGTACTTTCTGCCGAGGCGATGGCCGCTGTGCTGGCCATCCGCAACGCGTCCGGCGGTGGCACAGAGCAGGACTGGGATCTGGTGAAGAAGCTGCTTTCCGGCGCCTGGCGCGCCGCAGGGTCAGTCGCCTACCGCGGCGAACGCACGCTGCCCCGCACCATGGACGCACTGGACCGGGCGCTTGAAAGCGCCGAACGCACGCATCCGCAGACCGATGACATCGCCATGGAGACGCTGGCCGCTCTGCAGAGCCTGTTCCGCGAGGACGCAAGAACCCCTCCCACGTTCAGCGCTGCGCGTGCAACCTTGCGGGAGCTCTCCATCGCGTTGCCGCCGCCCACCCGGGGTGCGCCGAACTGGGCCGCTGCGTTGATACTGGCACAACGCCTGGTGGCGGAAGTCGGGGCGTGGTCGGATGGCCTGCCCCCGGCGCTGGTGAACCAGGCGGGGCAATGGGCCCTGCCCGGCGGCGGCCGCCTGAACAACGAACGCAAGGAGCGCGCCGCGCGCCGCGAGTTCGAGGAGGAGCTTGGCATCTGGCTTGGGCAGGGACGCGCCGCATGCGATCTGCGTGCCCGGCTGTTTCCGGATGGGGGAGGCAGCTTCTCCCTGGTTCGCTTCCGCACCACGGCCGAGGAGCTCCTGCGGATGGCGCAGGAGGCCGAGAACAACGTCCAGGCCAGTGCCAGCAGCCCTACGCGCCCCCAGTCCTGCCTGGTGACCGACTGGGAGGTGGCGAGCATCGGACGGGTGCCGGTGGCCAATCTGCGCAATGTCCTCGGGGCACGTGTGGAGGTTCCGGGCGAAGGAACACTGGAGGTTGACGAGGCCCTGGCCAGCGCCAGGCCCGGTAGCCAGGAGATCGGCTGGTACCGGGAGATCGCCGCCCTGCTGTCACCCGCCTGAGCGTCCAGCGCGAACCCATGTGATCCCCTGCAAGCCCAGCGAGGCCCACCATGAAAGAGAGCACGCCCGAGCGCGAGGCCCGGCGCCACATCAGCAAGCAGCTCACCGCGCAGATCAACAACGCGCAGGCGTATCCCGACGTCCGCTCGGTCGTGGTCAAGGCCCTGTCGGACATCAAGGACCAGCTGCGCAGCCTGTCCAGCAAGGTACGGCGCGACTACAGCCTGAAGCCTGACGAGCCGCTGATGTTCTTCTACGTCAAGGGCGGCAACGCACTGGACGCACTGCTTGAACGCCCGGCCCAGCCGCCACCGACGCTGTTCGATTTCGGCCGGTCCGACTGGGATACGCAGGTGGTGATCAATCCCTGGATTCCGATCCCGGCCCAGGACGCCCTGCACGGCGGCGTGGAGGACATCGTGATCGAGGTGATGCTCGGCGCCGGCCTCAACATCGCATTGGAGATCGGCGTCTTCCCACCCAACCAGAATCCGCTGGCCGGCCAAGTGGTGGATCTTGCACCGGTGGACATCCATGTGCCGCCCGGCCAGCAGTGCCTGGTGACCTGTGACACTCCGCAGACGTTCCGGAAGGTCTACCAGCGTGACCGCGCGGGCCTGCATCTGTTCACCAGCGAACCGCTGAAGGGCATCGGCACCTCCACGGCCTTGGCCAGCCCGTCCGTGCTGCCCCCGCCGCAGCCGCCACTGCCCGTGCAGCCGCCACCTACCCCTCCGCCGCCACCCGGCATCATCCTCAACGACGGCATCAAGCCGTTCGTGCTGTACCGCATGGGCTACACCTGGCACGCGCGATGGGTGAAGGATCCGAAGGCGCCTGTCGGCGACGACCCGGTGACGCCGCGGCCGATCCTGATGGAACTGATCGATGTGACCACGCCGCGCCGCGATACCGTGGAGGCCGTGACAGTGTGGTCGGACATCATCCGCAACCATCTGGTGATTGCCGAGGATGCCGGCGCGGAAGAGCGCTGGCGGCTGCCCCTGCCCAGCATGGAGTACCACCTGTGGGAAGGCCTGACCATGCTGTGCGAGATCGCCGCCTATCCCGGCTGGCCGGGTGCGGACAAGCTGGAGAAGCGTCGCCGCAATGTGCAGCGCATCCACGACTGGTACCGCGACCAGCAGGGCGACCTGGCGACGTTCGGCAGGGTGATCGATGGCATCTCGGCGGCGCCGGTGTTCGCCGATGACAGGGACTGCATGCAGCAGGTCGATGCCTGCATGCGTGAGGTCAAAATGCGCATGCAGGCGTCATCTTCGGGATTCGATCACGGCGCCCTGTGGGCCACCCACACGCATCGCCTGCGGCAGGGGCGGCAGTGGGTCGCGCAGCGGGTCGCAACGCTGCTGCAACGCCTGCAGACATCTGCCGCATCCTGTGGCTACAGCGACGATCTGGCGTTGATCGGGACGCTGGCACAGAACCCCTACCTGGATGTCACCCAGGTACCGATCTCCGACGTCGACTGCGCGATGATCATCCGCACCGACCCTGCAACGCTGCGCAGGGCGACGGCGGCCAACTGCTTGAATGCGCTTGCCGAGGATCTCGGCGCGCACATGACCATCGAGGATTCCCTGCACTCGACCGTACGTGCGACGGGTATCAGTTACGAGCGAACGCTGGTGATCTTCGATGCGCCGCGTTCGCCGTCGGCGCGCGTGGCCAAGGCGATCCTGACATTCACCACGGCTGGCCCGGTCGGTTGCCCGTTCCGGGACAGCCCCGACGGTTCCGGGCAGGCCATCGCGCCGTTGCTGGACATGGACAACCAGCGCAAGGTGGCAGCCTCGATCGTCCAGGGTTTCGTGCAACGGGCGAATCTGTCCAGGCAGCACGAGATGATCCGGGTGCTGTTGCCGCAGGGGGAATGATCCTCCATCAGCGCAGCGCGGGCGGCGGGTTCCGATCAGGTCCGATCAGTCCCTGCCCTCCAGGATCCATGCCTCCAGCGCCTGCGTGTCCCGCATGTCCCCCGCGTAGCGGCGATCCGGCACGTAGGGCTCGTTCGAACCGCGCCCGCGACCGCGGTAGACCTTCATGGGCACCGAAATCCGGCTCAGCCCACTGGGCAATGGCTGAGGCCTGATATCCATGTAGACACTGAGGGCGCCGTCCATCTGGGAGACGAAGCCGGGATTGTGCGGGTCAACCACCCCGGAATGGCTGTCGCGCAGGGCCGCGTCAGCAGCCTCCAGATCCATCAACAGCGTGCTTGGCCAATCTGTGGCACAGCCTTGGGTGCCTGCTGCCAGTACCGCACCGACCAGCAACGATGCGAGCGCCATCGATTCACCTCTCGACTGGATTGCGCTCCAGTCTGGCAACTTTCAGGTCTGTCGTACCGCGCCCGCCGCAACGGGCGCGGCGCCACGTCAATGCAGGGGCACCTTCAGCACCGAAGGCGCGTTGGCCGGTGAACTGAAGGTCACCGCACCGCCCAGCTGGCTGATGCCTGCATAGCGCAGGTCCACGGTATCGACCACCAGGGTCAGCCGGCTGCCGGCCGGGAGGTTCCAGCTGCTGGCTTCCAGGCGGAGATCGATTGTTTTCGGCTGGCCGGGCGCGGCCCCGCGCAGGGTGTAGGGCTTGTGGCTGACCAGCTGGCCGTTGCCCAGCGCGTCTTCGGCATACAGGTAGGCATACAGCGTGGTATTGGCGCGGCTGGGCGTCACCGTCACCCGCACTTCCGGTGCGCCATCCAGGCGACGTGCGCTCCAGTAGATCGGGCCCTGCCAGACGCCGGCGGCGTTGCGGCCGACGAACGGTACATAGGCGCCGGGCGGCAGGTTGATCATCTGCAGTGCACCGGAGGCCATCACCACGCCGGAACTGGCAGCCGTCAGCAGCCCGCTGCCGATGCGGTAGCTCCAGCCGGTAGCGCCACCGTTCTCTGCCAGGCCGCCGGTGGGCAGCAACAAACCGGAGGGTGCGGTCAGGCCGTAGCTGACGGCGCCCGCATTGGTGGCCTGCCAGTCCGGATAGCGGCTCCAGCTGCCCTTCTGCGACTTCAGCTGCACCGCTGCCTGGCGATCGATGCCATTGTCCACGCCCTTCAGGTAGTGGTCGAACCAGTCGCCCACGGCGGCATAGACCTCATTGGGAATGCCGAACGCACCGAAGGCCTCGTTGAGGGCATGGTCGCCGTGGCGCAACTGCAGCTGCTTGGGCCCCTTCAGGCGGTTGAAGAAATCGACCAGCTGGCCCGGCGGGAACAGGCTGTCATTGAAGGCATTGGCGAGGAATACCGCCGGCTGGTTGGCGTTGATCTCTTCAAGGCCGCTGGCCGGGCTGCGCTGTGCGGCCACCGGCAGCAGCGAGTCCACCGCCCCCTGGTAATTGCCGACCAGCACATTGCGGTAGATGGTGGCCAGCTCCGCGCCGGGGCGGCCGGTGGCCAGGCCCGCCGCCACCAGCAGGGCGATGCCCTGGGCGCTGGGTGTGTCATGGCTGTACAGCGACGCCTGCAGGTCGGCCCAGCCACTGAGTGCGGCAACGGCCTTGATGCGGGGATCGCGCGCCGCCGCCAGCAGGCTGGTGCCGGCGCCATAGGAGATGCCCGAGACCCCGATCCTGGCCGGATCGGCGCGGGTGTTGTCCAGCGCCCAGTCGATCAGCGCGCTGACATCCTCGACCGTGGCGGGCCCGGCGATGTCGATGCTGCCACCTGACTCCCAGAAGCCGCGCGAGCTGTAGCTGATGACCACATAGCCGCGCTGCGCCAACGACTGTGCCACGCCCACGTACTCCACGCTGGGCACCGCCCAGCTGCTGGGCATGACCAGCAGCGGATAGCGCCCGCTGCCGGCATCCTGCGGCTCGATGACGAAGGCCCCGAGAGGCGTGCCATCCCAGCTGGGAATGGTGCGATGGGTGGTCTTGACCGTGGCGGCCCAGGCGGTGGGCGCCAGGCCGGCCAGCAGGATCAACAGCAGCAAAAGCTTGCGCATCGTCGTCTCTCCCCGTCGGTGGTGGTGCAACGGGTCGGACCGTACCAGTGCGAATGGTGGCTGGCACCTTGCGACGCAGCATGGCGCTTTCGGAGCCGACAGCCCAGGCGGATCGATGCGAAACCAGATTCAGGCGCGGTGGACAACCCATACCAGCAGGCCCGCCAGCGGTATCAATGCCAGCATGCCAACCACGCCCAGGCACCCGGATTGCCCGCGGCGCGACCTGGAATCCTGTGGGTGTGATCGCAACCAGTCTGCATGACACGCGCTGCAGTAGAAGCGCTGCTTCCCGTCTCGCCAGGCGCCGATGGTACGTGTGTCGTGCAGCGCCGCGCTGCCGCAGCGCCCACACTTGAAACTGCGGTATGGCGGACGCTTCTGTCGACGCAGTGCAGCCACGATCGCCATTCCGACGACGGCAACAACAGCGGCCCACGCAAAGACATCACTGCTCATCATTCCCCACGTGCCATGCCAGGGCTTTCCCAGATGCCGGCTATGGTACCGAGTCGCGCAGCCACTGCGGCACGACGCCCTATCACGCGCGCATGTCAGCCACGGACCGCGTGATCTGACAGATCACCAGTGCTTGCACCCGGTCACAGCTTCGCGTTCTCGTCGTTGACCAAAAGACGACAGCTTGTGACGCTTGCGACACCGCGCGGCCTTCCGGGCCCTCCTCATCGCGGCCTCGCTCTACTGCACTCCGCATCACCCGTATCCGCAACGCCTTCACATGACACAGGCCGGGCCTGGTCGTGGCGGGCAGCTGCGTCCTGAACTCTTTGCTGGAGAATCGCAATGCGCCTTGCAAGCTTCGTCTTTGCCTTCGTCCTCAGCGCCTTTGCCGGCGCAGCCCAGGCCCAGGTAGTCACCCTCAACAAGGGCGGCTTCGTGCTCACCTACGACTGCAGCATCCACAGTGCCACCCGCTACGAGTACACGCTCACCGCCGATACCGGTTCGGCCGCACGGCCGTCCAGCTTCTACAAGGACCCGGACCTGCCGGCCGGTTGCCTGGGCCAGACCAGCACCGCGTCCTACGCCAGCATCAAATCCGGCTATGACCGTGGCCATCTGGTCACGTCCAACCACATGGATTACGACGCGACCTACATCCGTCGCGCCAACTACATGACCAACATCGTGCCGCAGGTGTCCAGCTTCAACCAGGGCATCTGGGTGAAGGCCGAGAACGTGGCCGAGTGCTACCGCGACATCGCGCCGGTGGACGTCTACGGTGGCGTGGTCTACGGCGATGCCGCCAACGATTATTTCCTGGCCAGCCATGGCATTCCGACGCCGGAGTTCTTCTGGAAGACGATCATCACCCGCGACCCGAACACCGGAACCGCCAAGGCGATCAGCTGGATCATCCCCAACGAGGCCAACCTGGGCAGCCTGGACAACTACCTGGTGACGATTGCGGATCTGGAGGAACTGCTGGGTGCCAGCTACGTGGCGATCAACGCGCCGGCCTCGCTGAAGAACATGCTGCCGGCCACCACCTGGCCGCAGCCGGCCGGGTGTGACCTGGGCTGATCGGGGGGCAGAGGAACGTCACGATGCCTGTGCGCGCAGCCATCGTGACGCCAGCACTCTGGCCAGCAGGAACTGCACTGCGGCGCCGACGACGGTGGCAACGACAAGCCCGCGACCTGTCGTCGGCGCCCCAGCGGACAGCGCTCGCAGAAGATAAGCCATGCTGGCCAGGATGATCAGCAGCGCCGTGGCAAGCAGGATCAGCGACACCACCATCGTGCGCGCCGTCGATGCGGGTTCCGGCGACGGCGCACCGGCCCATAGGCCGGCAAACGTGGCCAGCGCGCAGGCCACCAGCAGGATCAGGCTCGCAATCTGCAGCTGCGCGGCGCCGTCGGCAACGGGCATGATGAACTCGCCGGGCGAGAATCCCACCGGCAGCTGCGCCACCAGGATGGGGAGCAGGCAGCTGCCGGCCACCAGCGCCACTGCGCCGGCGATGCCGGCACTGATGAGATGATGGTGCCTGCCCTCGGCACGTACGCGCCGCTGCATCAGCAGCGCTGGCACCAATGCCAGCAGCGTGAGGAGCAGTGCATGCGCAAGCATGCCCAGACTGATGGCGGCGACGCCGTAGACGGGAAACTGCGCCTGCGCCAGTGGAATGCGCATGGCGCGATCCAGCACGACGAGCAACCCGAAAAAGGCGATCGAAGCGATCACCGGGTGGCGGATCCGCAGCGCGCCGCGACGCCCGAACAGCAGCATCGACACCAGTACCGCCGCTCCGGCGAAGAGACTCAGCCTGAAACCGAGCTCCGCCAGCGCGTAGCCGATTTCACGTGAGGCCTCGGGCGGGCCCAGACGGCGCCCGAATTCGACCAGGCGGAGGGCTACGGGCAGATACAGGCAGAGCACGTAAAGCTTGGCGGCCATCGCGAACTGGATGGGGTACGCACTGAAGAATGATCGCAATCGGTTCAAGGCGTATTCCCGTGCAGGCGCTGGGCGGGCTGACCTGGCAGTCTAGCGTTCCTGTGGCCCGCGTGCCCCGCCCGACCCGCTATGGGAAAATGGCGGGCACGTCGCCCCTTTGGCTGTTCCCGGAGTAGTAGATGTCCCGTTTCCCCTTCGATGCCGTGCTGTTCGACTGCGACGGCGTACTGGTCGATTCCGAGCCGCTGGTGGCCCGTGTGCTCTCGGAAATGCTGACCGCACGCGGCTGGCCGCTGACCCCGGCGCAGGCGGGCGAGGTCTTCCTCGGCCAATCCGTGGCTCATCTGGCCGGGCTGATCGCAGAGCGCACCGGCAAGCCGTTCACCGAGCAATGGCTGGAGGAATTCCGCCAGCAGCGCAACCGTGCGCTGGAGCAGGACCTTGAGGCGATCCAGGGGGCGCCCGAGGCCGTGCGTGCGATTGCCGCGGCCACCGGCGGGCGGATTGCCTGCGCCTCCGGTGCCGACCTGTTCAAGGTGAAGCTGCAGCTGGGCAAGGTCGGCATCCTTGATGCCTTCGGTGCCCATGTGTTCAGTGGCCAGGACATGCCGAACACCAAGCCTCACCCGGATGTCTATCTGGCCGCCGCCGCAGCGCTGGGCGTGGACCCGAAGCGCTGCGCGGTGATCGAAGACACCGTGACCGGCGCCACCGCCGGCGTCGCGGCAGGTGCGACCGTGTTTGGTTTCAGCGAGGGCGGCCCGCACCACAGCACGCCGGAGGCCCTGCGCGCTGCGGGCGCGAAGGTGATCTTCCAGCGCATGGAGCAGCTGCCGGCAGTGCTGGCGGCCTACGCCGCCGACGCAGCCGCCTGAGGCGGCCTCAGCCCGCAGCGCCCAGTGCGGCGCCGCGGCGTTTCCCGGCGTAATGCAGCACGAACAGGTACAGGCCGGTGAACAGCTGCAGGAACAGTGGCGGCAGCGGCGAATAGGTGATCCACGCTGCAGGCTCGCCCTGCCCCAGCCCGCGAACGACGAAGTTGGCGATCACCGCCAGGGTGAAGACGATCGAGGTCCAGCGATGTACGGGCCGCGCCCAGCCACCGCGGCTCATTGACGGCGCCTCGTTTCGGAGCGCGCTTCGATCATCTTCCAGCCATTGCCGGACGGGTCGCGGAACCCCGCATCGATGGCGCCGTAGCGTTCGACCGGCTCCTGGGTGAACTCCACGCCCTGCGCCAGCCATTGCGTGTAGCGCGCCTGGCAGTCATCCACGGCCAGCACCAGCGGCGGCATTGCGCCCTTGGCCACCAGCTGCTGCAGCGCCTGCGCGGTGGCCGCATCGTGGGTGGGCGGACCGGGCACGAACAGGCCCAGCTGGAATCCGTCCTGGCCGGGGCTGCGCACCGTCAGCCAGCGGTAGCTGCCATTGCGCACGTCGGTATGCACTTCGAAGCCGAGCGTGCCGACGTAGAACGCGAGCGCCTCATCCTGGTCGCGCACATACAGGCCGACCGTGTTCACAGTGTTTGTCATGGGACCTCCCTCAGGTGGGATCCACGTTAGCAACCGCCTCGCGGCGGCGCTTCTCCAAAACTGCGATGTTCAGGTCCGGTCGCTGCGCGGCACGTGCGTGGCATTCCGGCACGCTGGCCGGCGTCGCCTCGCCGGCGCGCTCGCGCTGGCGCACATTGCCCGGGCTGTCGCCGGTGATGTCACGAAAGATGCGCCCGAAGGTGCCCAGGCTGCTCCAGCCGGTCTGCGCGGCGATCTCGGTGACCGGCAGCTCGGTGTCACGCAGCATCGCCACGGCCCGTTCGATGCGGCGGCTGAGCAGGTAGCGGTGCGGCGGCAGGCCGAATGCCTGCTTGAACGAACGCGCGAAATGCGCAGGCGATACCGCACTGACCTCGGCCAGGCGGGCCACCGGCCAGTCCTCGTGACTGGCGTGGTCCATCCGGTCCTTGGCACGCAGCAGGCGCCGCAACAGTTCCGGGCTCTGGTTCATGGCGTCACCGCGTGTGCCAGATGATGTCGCGACGCACGCCTGGCCTGCGCGGCCTGCTCGCCCAGCCAGTCACCGAATGCGATGACCTTGGTGCTGCGGCTGCGCGCCGTCGGTGCCACGAACCAGAAACCACGCCCGTCGCTGGCCACACCGGGATGTGCCTGCACCAGGCGCCCACTGTCCAGTTCGGCCTGGAACAGGATCGGCGAGCCGATGGCGATGCCCTGCCCGGCAATGGCAGCACCGACATCCAGATGCTCCATCGCAAAGGGGGTGACGAAGCTCTCCGGGTCCGGTGGCGGAACAGCACCATGTGCGGAAAACCACAGCGCCCACCAGTCAGGCCTGCCGAGCAGTGGAACCTCCAACGCCCGCCGACCGAGCCCGTCTGCCGCCGGCAGCAGCGCTGGCGCGCACAGCGGAGTGAAAATGCTGGGGAACAGGGGCGTGGCCTGCAGCCCGGGCCACGCACCATGCCCGTTGCGGATGGCGGCATCGAAACGCCCGGCGGCCAGGTCCTGCGGCTCTGCCGACAGGTCCAGTTCCAGCACGATGCTTGGATGGCGCGCGCGGAAACTGCCCAGGCGCGGCGTCAACCAGCTGGTGCCCAGCGTCGGTAGAACGGACAGGCGCAGTCGTGCCGCATCCATGTCAGCGGCGCGCATGAAACTGGCGCGCAGCGCGTCGAAGGCCCGGGTGGCCTCCACTGCGACGCTCGCACCGGCGGCGGTCAATTCCACATGCTGGGCGTGGCGCAGGAACAGGCAGGTCCCGGTCTGGGCCTCCAGCCGGCGCACGTGGTAACTCACCGATGCCGCACTGGTGTCGAGCTCCTCGGCGGCGCGGGCGAAGCTGCCCAGCCGTGCCGCCGCCTCGAAGGCGCGGATGGCGACAAGCGATGGCAGCTGGCGTTGGGTCACCATAAGTGTGGCTTAGCCTGAGCCCCGATTTCCGCGTGGTCAATCCCCCTCGCACGCGCAACGATGGAGGCACCTCCGGCGCGGGATAACGCACATGGATCGACGGCAGTTCCTGGCCACCCTGGCCGCCACGGCAGCGTCCACCGCCCTGCCCTCCGGGTGGGCCCTGGCCAGCCCCAGCGCAGACTGGAAATGGTTGCAGGGCAACTGGCAGGTCCGGCACCAACGCCTGAAGGAGCGCCTGGTGGGCGATACCCGCTGGGACGCCTTCACCGGCGCCAGCGCGGTCTGGCTCACCCTGGGCGGGCTCGGCACCATCGATGACAACGTCATGGCACTGCCTTCGGGCCCCTACAGGGGCCTGGGCGTGCGTGCCTTCGATCCGGTGTCTTCCACCTGGTCGATCTGGTGGATCGATGGGCGCACCCCTGCCCATATCGAAGCGCCCGTGCGCGGCGCCTTCGCAGGCGATGGCGGCAGCTTCCGTGGTCGCGATGACTTCAAGGGACGCCCCATCGAGGTCTGGTTCCGCTGGCATGACATCCACGGCGATGAGCCGTGGTGGGAGCAGGCGTTCTCCGACGATGCCGGTGCCCACTGGGAAGTGAACTGGCGCAACTGGTTCCGGCGCACTGCTGCGATCCCCACTCCGCTTCCGAAGCTGCCGGATGCACCGGGCGATTTTGATTTCCTGGTGGGCCATTGGAACGTGCGCCATCGCCGCCTGCGCGCTCGGCTGGCAGGCAGCGATGCGTGGGACGCGTTCAACGGCACCCTGCACAACTGGCCGGTACTGGGCGGATTCGGCAACGTGGGCGACAACCTGATGGACGTGCGTGGAGCACCGCTGCGCGGCATGGGCATCCGCGCCTGGAATGCGGCCGAGCGGCACTGGCTGAGCTGGTGGCTGGATGGCCGCGCGCCGACCCGGATCGGCGAGCCACTGCGTGGGGGATTCGAGGCCGGTGTCGGCCGCTTCTTCGGCGAGGACCAGCACGAGGGACGGGCGATCCAGACGCGGGTGATCTGGTCACGCATCACCCCGCGTTCGGCGCGCTGGGAACAGGCGGCCTCCGCCGATGGTGGACGCAGTTGGGAAACCAACTGGGTCAGCGACTTCGAGCGACAGGCATGAAGGCGCTGCTGGCCGTGATGCTGCTGGCATCGGCATTGCCCGTGCCCTCCCCGCCCGTGGTGCTGCGGATCATCGGCCCCGCCGAGCGCTTCGCCCCCGGCATTGCCTCCACACAGCATGACGAGATCCGGCTGACCCTGAGTCCGGACGGCAATACCGCCCTGTGGTTCAGCCGCAACCGGCCGGGGGAGCCTGGGGGCTACGACATCTGGATCTCGCACCGCGAAGGTGACCGCTGGCGGCCGGCCACGCCAGTGCCGTTCAACACGCCGGGGCCCGACTTCGATCCCGCATTTTCCGCGGATGGGCACGTCGTGTATTTCTGCTCGGACCGCGCAGGCGGCCAGGGCGGTGACGATCTGTATCGGGTCAGCATGGGGAGCGACGGTCGATTCGGGGAGCCAGTCAATCTTGGCCCCGCAGTGAACAGCGCGGCCGATGAGTTCGCGCCGATGCTCTCGCCCGACGGTCGTACGCTGTTGTTCTCCAGCGATCGTGCGGGCGGTGCTGGCGGCCATGACCTCTACAGCGCGGCGATGATCGGCGGCGTCGCGCAGCCGGCACGGCCACTGGCGGGAGACCTCAATACCGCAGCACAGGAGTTCGATGCCACCTTCCTGGGCGACGGCCGAACGGTGGTATTTGCCCGCGCCCAGGACTTCGGCAGCGCACCGGTGCGCCAGTTCATTGCCTACGAACGTGGAGGCCGCTATGACGCAGGCCATGCTTTGCCATCGCCCGTGAACGCGCCCAGCGGCGACAGCTACGGCGCGATGCTGGATGGCTCGCGCCGCGACACGCTGACCTACTCGGCGCGACGCGCCGGTGGTGAGGGACTGGACCTGTACCGCGTCCGCTACCGGATGATGCCGCCCTGAAGGCAGTGGGTGTCGATTTCCCACGCGCCCGTTCGTCGAGAGGTTGAGTACCCCAGGAGAAAATGCAGATGCCTTCCCAACAGTCCCTTGCCTGCGCCTGCGGCCAGGTCCGCCTGACCACCACCGGCAGCCCCATCGCCAGCGTCGAATGCTGCTGCGACAGCTGCCGCAGGGCCGGCGTCCGGATGCAGGCGATGCCCGGCGTACCGCAGGTGCTGGGGCCTCAGGGCCAGACGCATTTCGTAATGCAGCGCAAGGATCGCGTCCGCATCGATGCCGGGCATTCCCGGCTGCACGCGTGGCGGTTGTCCAGCACGGCCGGCAGCCGCCGCGTCGTGGCGGGCTGCTGCAATACGCCGCTCTTCCTGGAGTTCAGCGGTGGCCATTGGCTGAGCCTGTATGGGCTGTTGTGGCCGGACGCGATACGCCCCGCCGTGGAGATGCGGACGATGGTCAACGATCTTCCCGACGCGTCTGTCCTTCCCGGCGACGTGCCCAACCTGAAGACCCACTCGCTGCGGTTCCATGCCCGGCTGTTGAAGGCGTGGATCTCCATGGGCTTCCGCAGCCCACGCATCGAGATCACGGGAGACAGCCATGCCTGAGCCCGAGCGGATCGAGATCGAGAGCATCACCACGCCCGGGCACATCCAGCGCGTGGATCGCGCCAAGTACATGGCCATGCGCGCGGCCCTGCTGCGTGCCTTGCCCAGGCAACCTCCCGGGATGACGGTGGCGCAGGCGAAGCAGGCGCTGTTGCCGCACCTGCCCGCATCGCTGTTTCCGCAAGGCGCCACGGCCGGTTGGTGGCTGAAAGCCGTGCAGCTGGACCTGGAGGCCAAGGGCGTGATCGAGCGTCTTCCAGGCACGCCATTGCGCCTGTTCAAGCACGTGCCGGCCGGCTGATCAGCGCTGCGCCGGCAGCTCCAGCCGATGCTTGCGGCACAGCCGATACACGGTCACCCGCGAGATCTGCATCTGCCGCGCGCACTCGGAGACGTTGTAGCCGGTCTGCCGCAGCGTCTGCAGCAGCACATCACGTTCGGCCTGGCCGCGGGCATCGTGCAGCATCGCCCCCGGCGGCGCATGCACGGGCCCTCCCAGTTCGAGGTCACGCTCGCTGATCAGCTCGCCTTCGGCCATGATCGCCGCCCGCTGCACCCGGTTCAGCAGTTCGCGCACGTTGCCGGGCCATTCGAAACGCCGCATCGCCTGCAGCGCAGCGGGTGCAAAGCCACGTGCACGCACGCTGTGGCGCAGGCGGAAGCAGCGCAGGAAATGCTCGGCCAGCAGCTGCACATCAGCGCCGCGCTCGCGCAGCGGTGGCATCAGCAGGCGCAGCACGTTGAGGCGATAGTAGAGATCGCTGCGGAACCGCACCTGCGCCACCGCGTGCTCCAGTTCCACATGGGTGGCAGCCAGTACACGCACGTCCGCCCGCAGCGGCTGGCTGCTGCCGACCCGCTCGAACGTACCTTCCTGCAGCACGCGCAACAGGCTGGTCTGCGCTTCGGCCGGCAGGTCGCCCACCTCGTCAAGGAACACGGTGCCGCCGGATGCGGCCTCGAATACGCCGATCTGGCGCTTGTCGGCGCCGGTGAACGAACCACGCTCGTGGCCGAACAGCTCCGACTGCACCAGGTTCGCAGGGATGGCACCGCAGTTGACCGCGATGAACGGCTTGCCTGCACGGCCGGACAACGCGTGCAGTGCATGTGCAGCCAACTCCTTGCCGGTGCCGGTCTCGCCGGTGACCAGCACCGGCAGATCGACCGGCGCGAACTTGTGCAGTACGGTGCGCACCGCATGCAGCGCAGGACTCTCGCCGATCAATGCGCGCGGCCCCTGCCCGCTGCACACTTCGTCGGCAGACGTATCCTCCGCGTCGAACTGCTGGCGCATCGCCGCCACCAGGTCCTGCAGGCCGAAAGGCAGCGTGAACCGCGAGATGCAACGCTGCAACAAGGGCAGCCACGCGGCAGGCGTGGGCCCTGCGCCAGGCGGCAGCACCGCCAGCCACGTCAGATGCGCGTGCTGTTCGATCCACGGCGCCAGCAATTGCAGGGCCGGTGCATCCAGATGGCGAAGATCCAGCACGGCGAGCAGCCGGTCGCGCCCGCGCAGGCCGATGGCCATCGCCGGGTCGGGATGGATGCGACGCACGTACCAGCCTGCGGCTGCCAGCGCGCTGCGCTCGTTCGCCAGCGGCTCGCCGAACCAGAGCACGCATCGTGACGCAGAAGCCTCCGGGACCGCTGCCATGCTTCCCCCAGCATCCGGACACCGTCGGCGGACTGTCAGGCAATCACCGGCGTGCCGC
Source organism: Stenotrophomonas sp. CASM110 (assembly GCF_049384345.1). Lineage (NCBI taxonomy): Bacteria > Pseudomonadati > Pseudomonadota > Gammaproteobacteria > Lysobacterales > Lysobacteraceae > Stenotrophomonas > Stenotrophomonas sp. CASM110. The sequence continues at coordinate 50,306 of NZ_JBMRGI010000001.1, read as the reverse complement.
CCCTCCGCCGGGACCTCTACGGCCACCGCGGCGGCCTTTGTTGCGCGGATCCTAGCGCTGCGCTAAACGGCGGCGCAATGAGCGGCGCGTCAAGAAAGCACTGGCTGAAGCGGCATCGTTACAGTCCGCGGCGGCACCTGTAACACCCGTGCGACAGTCGGGCGCCCGCCTTGCCCTGCGGCGCTTGGCGCTGCGCAATCCCAACATTTTTCCCACGCTGCTGTAACGACATGGCAGCAACGCCCCACGCCTGCCAGTGCCCGCCCCCCTGGCTGCCAAGACTTTCAGGGTTGGCACGGTTGATGCGTGGTTCCGCCGCACCCATCACGGGAGATCGGCATGGACGGCATCACCCCCATTCGCGGCCTGCTGGCAATGCTGGCCGTGGCCCTGCTGTCGGGCGCCGCGGGCGCCTCTGCCTCCGGTGCCCGCCAGGGCGTGAAGGCACAACCGGGCGAAATCGTCCTGTTGCGGGATGTGGCCGCGCGGCCGGCCTATCGCATGGCGCCCCCGGGCATGGCGCTGATCGCCGACCCGAAACCACAGCGCGAGATTGCGACGGCGCTCGGTGCGGGTACCCCGGCAAACGCGATGGACGAGCTGAGCGATGAGGACTATGCCGGCATGGGGGCGGGGCACACGGCTGCGACCGCGACCCCCACGGGCACCACCGTCGAACGGGTCGCCCAGCAGGCCCTGGGCGGCACGCTGGGACGCAGCAGTGACGGCATGCTCGGCAGCAGCCTCGGTGGCACACTGGGTGGCCCACTGGGCGCGGTCGGGAACAGCACCCGCGGCATCGGCGATACCGTGCGCGGCGCGCTCGCCCAGTTCCCGTTGCAGGGCCCGGCCCCGGCAGGTGGCAAGTGAAGCGGGCACGTTGGCTGCTGCTGGTCCTGTTTGCCACGCCGTTGATGGCGCAGGCCGACGACTACAGCGGCATGCTCGCCTACCTCGACGTGGCCCGCATCGACGGTCACGCCCTGGCGGGTGCAAACGGCGCCATCGCGGTGAACCAGGCGGCCGGTGACCTCAACCTGCAGGCCAACCTGCATGGCATCGCCACCGGCGAACGCGCCGACGTGTCGATCGGCAACCGGCAACTGCGGGCCGGCAACCGCGTGCTGAGCGCACCGGCGCACGCCACCGCCGTCATCGACGGCAACGCGCTGGCCGGTGCCAGCGGCATCGCATCCATCAACCAGGCCAGCGGCATCGCCAACACGACGCTCAACGTCGTCAGCGCGACGCTGGCTCGACAGGGCATACGCGAATCCGACGATACGGCCTTGGCCGCCGAAGGTTCCGCGTTGGCAGGGGGGCGGGACGACGCCGGTCGCGGCGTCGCGACCGGCACCCGCAGCGCCGGTGTCACCAGCACCGCGCTGCGGGGATTCGACGGGGTCCTGCAACTCAATCAGATCGCGGGCAGCGGCAACGACACGGCCAATGTGCTGGGCCTGGTCGTGCAGGACCGCCCGTGACAACCACCCAACCGATGCACCACCCGATGAGAGAGAGGGCACCATGAAAGCGACCGTCAAACGGACCATGCTCGCCATGGCGATTGCCACTGCCTCGACCGCCGCTGCGGCCAATGGCTGGGACAACCAGAACGCCAACGCGAACATCAACCACAACCACACCGTCAGCGAAACCCGCAACGACACCCACAACCACACCGACAACGACGTACGCAACCGCACCGTCAACGTCAATGTGCAGAAGCACAGCACCATCCAGGCCGACGAGCGCAAGGAAAAGAACAACCACGGCGTCGACGTGAACCTGGAGAAGGACCTGCGCCTCAGCACCGACGTCAATTTCTCCGGCGACCCCACCATCACCGGTGACATCGACCTCGACTCGGCGGCCATTGCGGTGATCGACAACCGCCAGTCGATCAGCAGCAACGCCACCAGCAACAGCCTGGTCACCAACAGTGCCTCCATCGGTGACAGCGTGGGTGCCGGCGCCTCCGGCAACCTCGGCTTCAACGTGGTATCGGGGGACAACAACGCCCAGGACAATGCCGCGTCATTGTCCGCTGCCGATGCGTCCTTCAGCTTCGGCATGGCCGACGCCGAGGTGTTCGTCAACCAGGCCGGCTTCGGCAACGCGACCATGAACTCCGGCGTCACCAATGCCGCAGGTCTCGGTGGCAATGCCTTCGGCGGTGCGTCAGGCAACATCGGTGTCAACATTGCTTCGGGCAACAACAACGAGCAGAAGAACGCGCTCGCGGCCTCGGTCGCAACCACGGCGGTAGCGCAGTCGAGCATCAGTTCGAACCAGGTCTCCACCGGCAACACGGTCAGCAACGCCGGCTTCGTGCAGTCCTACACGGATACCGTGCAGGTCGGCATGCGTGGCGGTGTCAGCGGCCTGACCCTGGCCTATGGCGCGGGCACCTACCGCGGCACCGGCAACGCCTACCAGATGGCGAACTACTATCTGGACACCTGGAATGGCGAACTGCCGCACCCGGGTGGCAACAGCACCGGCCACATCGACTTGGACAACCAGATCCAGAACGCCACGATGAACCCCAACCGGCCGGGGGTGGGCGGGCTGGGCTTCGATACGCGTGAAAGCGGCACCAGCCAGTTCGTCGAACTGGGCGTGGCCGATCTGTACGCCAGCCTGAGCGGCACGGTCAGCACCACGCGCTGGGTGAACGTCAACGCCACCAACACGTCGGCCTTGTCCGGCAGTGCCTTCTCCGGCGCCTCCGGCAACATCGGCGTGAACGTGGCGGCGGGCACCGGCAACCTGCAGGCCAACAGCCTGGCCCTGGCCGTAGCCCAGCCCAGCACCGGCGGTGGTGGCGGCAACGGCGAGTAAGAGCACCACCCCGGCCGTCCGCCAATGGCCGGGTTCCCGGGAGCCCCTGTTCCTCCTCCCCCTTGGGGCAGGGGCTCCCTCCTGCTGCTGGAGAACGTGATGATCGGCCACCGTCTGTCGATATGCCTGCTGGCCTGCCTGCTGTTGCTGGGCGGTGCATCGGCGCGGGCGGGCGACGTCGGCTTCGCCAGCGTGCTACCCAATGGCGCACTGCTGCAGCAGAAGGTGGAAAGCATGCAGGAACGGCGCTACCGCAACGTGGTGCGCCAGCACACCGATTACAGCTGCGGGGCGGCCGCACTGGCAACCATCCTGCGCCATGCCTATCACCTGCAGACCGACGAAGCGACGGTGATCGAAGGAATGATGGGGGTGTCCGATCCAGCACTGGTGGCCGAGCGTGGTTTCTCGCTGCTCGACATCAAGCGCTACGTGGAATCGCTGGGCATGCGCGGGCGCGGCTATCGTATCGATGAAACACGCCTGCGCACGCTTCGCGTTCCCGGTCTTGTGCTGATGGACGTGCGCGGCTTCCGCCACTTCGTGGTGCTCAAGCAGGTGCGCGACGGTGTGGTCGAGGTGGCTGATCCCATCCTCGGCAACCGCAGCCTGGCGCTGCCTGAATTCCTCGCTGCGTGGCCATCGCGTGCCGTCTTCGTGGTGATCGGCAGCGATTTCGATCGCAACACGGTTCTGCTGCAACCCAGCGAACGGCCCAGTGCCCGCGCGCTCTACGCGCGACAGGGGCCGATCACCGATGCCGAACTGGTCGACTTCGGCTTCAGCCACGCCGACCTGTTCTGAAGGAGGTTCCGCCATGTTCCGTCACCGCCTGTTGATGGTCCTGCTGCTGGCCTGCCCCGCCCTGCCCCTGCAGGCGGCGGACGCGGCGCCCGGGCGCGGCCTGAAGGAAATCCCGGATCCCGAACTGAACCTGATGCGGGGCCGTTACACCGTGGGCGGCAATACTGTCGCCTGGTTCGGGGTGACGATGGTCTCGCAGTGGCAGGCCAGCAACGGAAGCGTGTTGCAGGGTGCGTTGACCCTGGGCATGGACTTCCGCGGCGGGGGCAGCCCGAAACTGAGCTTCCAGCCCAGCGTGCACGTCACCGCCGCAGATGCGCCGCTGCCGGACACGCAGGGTCGCCACATCGACAGCAGCGGCCTGGCCAACGCCAGCGGCGTGGTGCAGAGCGTGCAGGTGGCCGGCGATGGCAACGTCGCCCGCAATGCGACCACGCTGGTGGTACACAATGGCGCGGTGCCGGCCCTGCCGGATGACGGTGCCCATTCGATCAGTGCACACGCCGCAGGCGTCTCGGCCTCTGCGGTGCTCGACGGCAACCAGGCACGCCTGCTGTTGCAGGTAGATGGCCAGGGCCTGGTCCAGCAATGGATACGCAACGGCAGCGTCGGCCAGGGCATCGCCCTGGCCGGTGACGGCCAGATCGCCAGCAACCAGCTGCGGCTGGAGCTGGTGCGGGATACCGCGGGCGGCAACCTGCCGTTGAGCCAGAACGTGGCCCAGGCGATTGCGATGAACCGCGGCATGGGGCCGGGCCGGTAGTACCACGGCACGGCGTTGGGGGAAGCGCTCCACAACGCAGGACACGAACATGCACACCCTGATGAGGATCACCCCGTTGGCGCTGGCGGCGCTGGCGGGCACCGCCTTCGCCGCGCCACCCGCGGCGGATGATGGCGCCGACGTGCAGGCGCTGGCCAGCCAGCTGGAGCAGCTCAAATCCAACTACGCGCAGGAAGTGCGGCGGCTGCGCGAACTGGACATGCAGGTGCAGGCGATGCAGGCGCGCCTGAGTGGGAAGGTTGGCCCGATGGCCCCGTCTACGGCTGCGCCCGTCGAGCATGGCTCGCCCCTGCAGACGTCACCGGGCAGCGAAGGCTATGCCAGCAGTGCCGCCGAGGCGCAGCAGGCAAAGCAGGAATCGCGGCGCAGCGTGGATGATGTGAAACAGCAGCAGTCGGCGCTGTTCTCGCGCCGCTTCACCGTCGAGAACAGCCTCACCTACGCCCGCTACGACCGCAAGCAGCTCACCCTCAATGGCTTCCTGGCGCTGGATGCGATCTTCCTCGGCAACATCGCCATCGAGAACGTCGAGTCCGATTCGCTCACCTACAATCTGGCCGCGCGCTGGGGCGTCAGCCCGAACCTGACGCTCAACCTGGACGTGCCATACCTGGCGCGGCGCACCGTCTACCAGAAGGGCGGTGCCGGCGGTGCGGCGGCCGCGATCGCGCAGGAAGAGACCAATGGCAACGGCCTGGGCGATATCGGCCTGAGTGCGAATTACCGCTTGTTCGGCGAGCGCGGCTGGCGCCCGGAAGCCGTACTCACCGCCGGAGTGACCGCGCCCACCGGGCGTGCGCCCTACGGCCTGGACTGGAAAGTGATCGAGCGCGATGACGATGACTACATCCGCTTCGCCGTGCCCAAGGAACAACCGACCGGCAATGGCGTGTGGCAGGCCAACGTCGGGCTGTCGATGGTCAAGACAGCCGATCCGGCGATCCTGTTCGCCAACCTCGGCTACGTGCATTCGTTCCCGCGTGGTTTCAGTGACATCGACAGCAACCCCGACACGGTCAACCCAGGTGACGTGAAGCTCGGCGGCTCGGTCTACTTCGGCGCCGGCGTGGCCTTTGCGTTCAACGAGCGCACCAGTCTCAGCCTGTCCTTCAGCGACCGCATCAGCGCCCGCGCTTCCACCCGTTTCCAGGGCGGGAAGTGGATGAAAGTGATTGGCAGCGACGCCAACGCGGCGTCACTGAATCTGGGTGTGACGTATGCGCTCAACCAGCACACCACGCTGGTGACCCTGCTGGGCATCGGGCTGACCCCGGATGCACCGGACTTCACGCTGGCGTTCAAGATCCCTTACATGCTCTGACCCGCCCGATCCGGCGACGCTGTGGCCGACAGCCCCTCGCCGCCGGATCGCGCTGCCCACGCGCAGGCCCTGTGTGTGCTCCAGGGCAACGCGCCAGCGCTGGCGACGACGGCGATGATCATCAGTTCCGCCGTATTCACGCCGCACCTTCACGGTGATCCCACCGCATTCTCCGTCGATTCCGCCAATCCGGCGGCGGCGCCATTTCCTACTCTGGCCCCACGGTGAAGCCCAGGCCGCTGCAGGCAACGCACCGTGACACTGGATACCACGCACTTCCACCCTTTCGCAGGAGCAGGACATGGCATTTCCAACCGCGGTAAACGACCAGATCACCGATTCGGTCACCCAGGCCAACACCAAGGTGCTGGGCGACGCGCCCGCCGTGGCAGTGGGCAATCTGTACCAGGCCACCGCACAGGCGCTGGCCAATGCCGCCCACAACGCCACCAACGCGCAGCAGCAGTCCTACGTCACCGCGCAGTCGGCCACCACCATGGGCGTGGCCACCCTGTACTCGATCGATACCGCCACCACGGCGGTAGCGAGCAAGGAAATCCTCAGCACCCGCGTCCGCGGCCTGGGCTCCTGATCTGTCGTTCCATCGCTGACCCGCCAACCTCAAGGAGATCGACATGGCATTCCCGACCGCTGTAAACGACCAGATCACCGATTCGGTCACCCAGGCCAACACCAAGGTGCTGGGCGACGCGCCCGCCGTGGCCATGGGCAATCTGTACCAGGCCACTGCGCAGGCGCTGGCCAACGCCGCCCACAATGCCACCAATGCGCAGCAGCAGTCCTATGTGACGGCGCAGGCAGCCACCACCATGGGCGTGGCCACGCTGTACTCGATCGACACCGCCACCACCGGCGTGGCCACCAAGCAGATCCTCGGCGCGTGATGCGCCGGCAGGCAAGGAGCTGAGCCATGGCATTTCCCACGGCCGTCAACGACCAGATCACCGACTCGGTCAGCCAGGCCAACCTGCAGGTGCTGGGCGTGGCGCCTGCCACGGCAATGGGCACGCTGTACCAGGCCACCGCGCAGGCGCTGGCCAATGCCGCCCACAACGCGACGCTCGCCCAGCAGCAGATGTATGTCACGGCGCAGGCCGCGACCACGATGGGCGTCGCGCTGCTCTACGCCGTCGATACCGGCGCCACCGGCGCCGCCACCCGGAAGATTCTCGGCTGATTCCATTGAGTGCCGGCAATCTCCGTTCCTGTAGTGCTGTCCACCCTAGGAGCTTCCACCATGGCATTTCCCACCGCCGTCAACAGCCAGATCACCGATTCGGTCTCGCAGGTCAACACCAAGGTGCTTGGCGATGCGCCGGCCATCGCAATGGGCAACCTGTTCGTGGCCACCAGCCAGGCGCTGTCCAACGCCGCGCACAACGCCACCAACAACCAGCAGCAGTCCTACGTGACCATGCAGGCGTCGACCACCCAGGGGGTGTCCACGCTGTATGCGATCGACACCGCCTCCAACGGCGTGGCCACCCGCGAAATCCTGGGCCTGCGCTGACGTGTCGGCCCGGCGTGACGCCAACCACCGCGCCCCCGCCCAGGGCGGCGTCACGTCGGGCCCCTGATCGATGGCCGCATCGCCCGCCACCGGCTACCTGCTGGCAACCACCAGCGCCGGATCCGGTGTGGCGATCGCCCTTGCCCCCTCGTTCGCGATGTCCGCCACCTACCTGGCGATGGCCGACAGCCTCGGCCTGGCAATGCAGAACGCGGTGGCCAACCAGCAACGCGGCCAGGTGACCGCCGGCGCAAGCCTGGCCCAGGTCCTGGCCCTGATCATCCAGAAGGGAGCCGTTCCGTCATGAGCAGTGAGAACACCGTCAACAGCCAGATCGTCGACAGCGTCAGCGCCGCCTCGACGTTGCTGGTGGCCCAGGGTCCGGCGCAGTCCTTCAGCATGCTGGACATGGTGATGCTGGAGACGCTGGGCACCGCCATGCACAACGCCGTCGCGCGCCAGCAGGGTGCAGGCATGGTCAGCAACGCAGCGGTCACCGCCACCTGCGCGAAGATGATCAACGCTCCCTGGCCGGTGCCGCCACCCGCTCCGGAACCCCCTCCGCCGCCACCACCGCAGGTCATCCCCCTGCCCGGCCCGGTGCCGGCGCCCCCTTCGCCTGCGGCGGTGATCGCCGCGGCCACCGCAGAAGGAAAGACCGCTATCAGCGTCCTGCAGGCACAGACCCACGGTGCCACTGCCGACGCTGCGGCCGCTACCAGCAGCCTGCATGCACTCCAAACGCTTGCAGGCAATGCGGCAGCGCCCGCGCCCGGTCCTGCGCCCGACCCCGCGTCCGGTCCGGATCCGGACGCAGGTCCCGCCCAGGATCCCGCGCCAGACTCCTCTTCCCCTTCCCCTTCCCCGGCAGACGACGCTGACGCCGGGGCCTGACAGACTGCAGGCCGCCTGCGGCCCCACCCGCCCATCAAGGAGCCCGTATGGACCCGAGCAACGTCAACGCCCAGATCATCGATGTGATCAACCAGGTGCAGACGGCCACCATGTCAGCGACCGTCGTGACGACCAGTGGTGCCGGCAAGGCCTACCAGTCGGTGGCCCAGTCTGCGGCGATCGCCGTACAGGATGCCGCCGACGCCCTGCGCAATGTCTCAACCATCGCGACCACCGCGGCCGGCGTGGCCATGGCCCAGTACCTGGCGACGGGGGACGAAAAGTATGCAAGGGTGCTCACGCAGGCGCAGAACATGATGCAGGGGGCCACCGCCGACTTCAACCGCGTCGGCAATGCCGCTGCGACCGTCCTCAAGGAATTTCCGGCCCAGTGAGGCCGCCAGGAGATCCACGCATGAGCATTTTCATTGCCGGTCGTTCCATCCCCCAGGCCAACCTGATCAGTCAATCCTGCAGGCATGTCCTTCAGTTCATCGACGGCGGCGAGCACTGGTTGAAGTGGGCCATGGAATCGCATGAGCACCGCTACGCCTTCTCCGACGAGGGCACGATGCTCGATGGGGTGCAACAGGGCCTGCACGGTTCGCGCATGACATGGTTGCCGCGCACCGGGTTGCAGATCGGCCCGGTCAAGCTGCTCAGCCTTGGTGCCAGCGACCTCGGTGCCCTGCGCAACATGGAGTTTGATGACGAGACACGCCTGTCGCACAACGAGGCACAGCGAGTGCTGGAAAAACACCGGCTGCTGACCAACGCCGAGCTCGGCGCCTCGCGCGCGTTCCTGGCTTCGATCGGCGCGGCCGACGCACCCCTGCTGCAGCAGCTGGACTTTCGCGAATCGGTGGCGCTCCACCAGCTGACCGGTGAGGTGGGCATGTCCGCCGCAGGGCGCGACGACCTGGCCGACGCTGCCGGCTTCGCGCTGCTGCACGCGCGCAGGCCCATCGAGTTTGCCGACTACTTCCGCTTCTACCAGCGGGTGAGCACAGGAGGTGGCAGCCGCGAACATCGGCTGACGCGTGCCACCCGTGCGTTGCAGCAGGTGCTGCCGATCCTGTTCGGCTTCCTGGACGGGCCGCAGCTGCCACAGTTGCCGTCGCCAGAGCAGGTGCGCGAGGCGATCGACGCAAGCCTGGCCGCGCACCGGCAGATCGGCTATGCCCGCATCTCGCTGGCCGCCCAGCAGATGGCGGCCTGCTTCGACGACGAACCCGAACTGCTGCAGGATGACAGCCGGTTGCGCGAGGCCGCGCGGTGGCAGCTGCGCGATGCGCAGGAATTCCTCAACGAACATCCGGTTTCCCGTGGCCGGCTGGGCCAGGACGGTGCCAGCGTGCAGTTCGCGATCGATGGTTCCAGAGCGAAGGCGCTGATACAGGTGGAGGACAATGTGATCACCCTGCAGGATTACCGCCGAACCCGCCGCCACCTGGGCGATGAAGCGCGGGTGGATTATCAGAAGGATGCAGTGTGAACCCGGCTCCGGCGCCAGATGGCGATGGCGTGCAGGCAGCAACAGAGGCCTTTGCTTCGGCAGCCGGCGCGGCCGTTGCTGCCGGACGCCTGGCGGCCCGGCAACAGGCGCAGAAGATCCTGGCCGATGCCCAGACGGCATTGCGCCACATCCTGGGGGAGCGCAGTGACGGTGTTCCCCCCTCATCCCCAGCAGGAGCACCGACGATGACCTTCCCGACCCCGCTTCCCGGCAAGCCCACTCCCGCCCATCCGGCGGGCAGAACCCCGATGGAGATCGCCCAGGAACTGGCGGACGCCGCAATGGCTGCCAGTGAAGAAGGCATCCGCGCCGCGATGAAGGTTTCGCAACGCGCGGTCGAGGCCGCCGCCGAGGCCGCGCGACGCGCGGACGAAGCGGCCGAACATGCCGTGCAGCGCGCTGCCGAAGCCAACGCGCGCTGACGCTGCGTCTGCCATCCCAACGCCCCGGGCAGGCCCGCGCCTGCACCGGGGCGTTGCTTTTACTGGTGCGGGCTTCGCCGGTAGCTGCGCGGGCTGACCCCTACCGCGCGCCGGAAGCTCTTTTCGAAGTGGCTCAGGTCACCGAAGCCGACCTGCAGTGCGACATCGGTAATGCGCAGGCGCTGCCCATCCCGCAGCAGCTGCTTGGCGTGCTCGATGCGCAGTTGCTGCAGCAGCAGCTTGAACGTCGTGCCCAGCTCGCTGCGGAACAGGAATCCCAGGTGTGACTGGCTCACATGGGCCTGACGGGCAAGGTCGCCCAGCGTGAGCGGCTCTGCGGCATGGTCCTTCAGGTAGGCCAGAGCGCGTTTCAGACCGTCGTGCAGGCCTTCATGCGCTGCCCGCGGCGTATCCGGCTGCGCGGGCGCAGGACCGACGGTCTGCTCAACCGCGGGCAGCCGTTGCGGGGCGCGCCCGACATCGCTGGCAACGTGGCCTGCAGCCAGATCCGGCGCGTGGCGTGCAAGATCCTCACGACGGATGCATCGGCCACCGGTCATCACCGCCAGCCGGACCACCACCCGCTCCATTTCCAGCAGATTGCCGGGCCAGTCGTGCGCGCACAGGGCTTCCAGCACATCGTCGCCCAGCACGCGGGGATTGAATCCATGCAGCTCCAGCGAACGCGCCGCCAGCGCGCCGATGTCCTCCACCCGTTCGCGCAGCGGTGGAATATCCACGGTCAGGAACTCCAGCCCAGCCAGCAGGGCGCGCGAGAACTGCTTCTCTCTCACCCGTTGTTCCAGGTCCGCGCTGGTCGACGCGATCACCCGTATCGGGCCGGCCGCCAGCGCGTCAGCTTGAGCGGCAGGCAGCCCACGCATGCGATGTGACAGCTGCCCCTGCAGCGGCACCGGCAGTTCGTCGACTTCGTGGAAGTACAGCGTCCCGCCCTGCGCGCGCGCGAACCAGTCGCTGGCTTCGCCCAGCGGGTGAACACAGTTCACTTCCACAAACGGGCCCTGCCGGGAAGGGCCGCCACTGTGCAGGGCGGCGGCCAGCTCCATCTTCTCGGTACCAAACTCGCCGCGCAGCAGGACCGGCAACGGGCTGGCCGCCGCGCGTTCCACGAATTCATCCATCTGCTTCAGCGCCTCGCCGGCGCCGACCAGCAACAGCGGCCGGCTCAATGCCTGTTCGGCCCAGGCCTTGGCTTCGTAGCGCTTGATCAGATGCGCGCAACGCTGGGCAAACTGCTCCCCCAGCGCCAGGGCACTACCATCCAGCCGGCCCTTCTCGCCCTCCAGGTGCAGCTCACCCAACACCTCGCCGCCATAGCGGATGGGAACCCGCTGCAAGGAAACCTCTTGCCCGGACGCAGCTGGCAACCCCGCAGCTGCCCCTGCCACCGCACCACGCAACCGCACTTGGCCACCCCGCATCACCTTGTGCTGGGACAGCTCCTTCACGAACGCGCCCAGCAGCTCGGGCAATGACGGATAGGGCCGATAAGCGCGCTGCAGCATCTCACTGACTTGCCTGTGCATCGAAACTCCCCTTTGGAATGGCGACCCGATGCATCTGCAACGGGCGATCTCGCGATGCAGGCCCTCCGGCATCATCGCGGGATGCTGCGACGTCCACGCCGCATGCCGTGCCCGCTGGTCGCACCGCTGGTGCCGTGCACGCTGTCCGCTCCCGCAGTGCCGGGAACTGCCATCGCTGCTGGAGGTCGGCAAGGCGGACGTCGTCCAGGCCGGGGTCGTGCGCCACAGGGCGGCACTGCCTGTGACGCGGCGCTCCCTGTGTTCCGGCCATCGCGTCCCTGGATTATGGGAAACGAGTTTCCAGAAAATAAGCATGATAATGACGTGAATATCCGCGCCGGATATTTGTCGCCCGCGTTTCCGTGCACCGCGCACCGCAAAGCAGGTGAAGGCAAGGCGCCGGGATTCCATCCACGCTGATGATCAACGCGTCTGAGCGAACCAGGGACGGGCACGTATTGCGCCGCCGTGACGGCTGCACCGCCTGCTCGCCCAGGCCCGCAGGCCACCGCGCCTGCCTGCCGCGGCGCCGCTCCCGATCAATGACCCATCGACCAGCAGAAGATTGCGCACCACGCACGGGTGGCATGCCTTCCGCTGCACCTGGCCTGTCGGCATACTCGCGCTCCCGACCGCAGCACGATCAAGGAGATCGACCGCATGGACCGCACCCCGCCACCCGTGCCCCCCAGGAACTACCTGATGTGGGCCATCCTGAGCATCATCGCCGGCTTCTGGCCGTTCGGCATCGTCGCCACCGTCTACGCCAACCGCAGCACGTCATTGGTCGCCAGCGGCCAGATCGGCGCGGCCACCGAGGCTTCGCGCAAGGCGCTGCGCTGGATGATCGCCTCCTTCCTCACCCTGCCACTGTGCCTGGCACTGGTGATCGGCTATGCCCTGATCGCGCGCGGCATGGCCTGAAAGCCTGCCGTCGCCGTCGCGCCATGATGAATGGCAGGCGCGCGCGGCGGTGGCGGCGGCCCATCCCGCTCCTCTATAGTCAGTCCAGCTCGGCAGGCATGGTGCCTGCCCTCGAATCACAGGGAGTTGGACATGGGTCTGGTACAGGCGGTGAAGGGTGCGGTGGGTGGTGTGCTGGCCGACCAGTGGAAGGACTTCTACACCGTGCCCACGGGCCTGCCCTCGACGGCGGCCCTGTTCGCGGCGGTACCGCGCGGCACCAATGCCGGCCGCGGCTCCAATACCAGCGGCTCGTCCAACATCATCACCAACGGCTCGAAGATCATCGTGCCGGAGGGCTACGGCCTGCTGCTGTTCCAGGACGGCGCGATCACCGCGTTCGTCGCCGAACCGGGTGGCTACGAGTGGCGTTCGGACGATCTGAACTCGCAGTCGATCTTCGCCGGCGACGGCTTGGTCAGCACGTTCATCAAGCAGAGCTGGGAGCGCTTCAAGTTCGGCGGCCAGCCGGGTTCGCAGCAGGCGGCGTATTTCGTGTCGCTGAAGGAACTGCCGGACAATCGCTTCGGTACCCAGTCGGAAATCTACTGGGACGACGGCTTCCTCAACACCCAGGTGGGTGCGGTCACGCGCGGCTCCTACACGCTCAAGATCGTCGACCCGATCCTGTTCGTGAAGAACTTCGTGCCGGCCAGCTACCTGCAACCTGGCCAGGTGTTCGACTTCACCGACCTGGACAACGCCGCCGCCAGCCAGTTGTTCAATGAAGTGGTCGGTTCGCTGGCCCCGGCCTTCAGCCTGTACACGAACGACCCGGGCAAGGGCAACCGCATCACCAAGCTGCAGCAGGATTCGCTGGGCTTTGCACAGAGCCTGTCTGCCGCCGTCGAGCAGGGCTACCAGTGGAAGTCCGACCGCGGTCTGGCCATCGTCAAGACCGCCATCGTCTCGATCGAGTACGACGCCAACACCCGCGAACTGCTGAAGACCGTGCAGCGCGCCGATGCCCTGTCGGGTTCGCGCGGCAATTCCAACCTGCAGGCCAGCGTCGCCCAGGGCATCCAGTCGGCCGGAGAGAACGGCGGAGCGGCTGGCCTGGTCGGTGTCGGCATGGCCTCGGGCATGTTCGGTGTCGGCGGCATGCAGCAGCCGGTCGCCCCGGCTGCCGACGACCCGGTGGCCAAGCTGAAGAAGGCCAAGGAAATGCTGGATCTGGGCCTGATCACCCAGGGCGACTATGACGCCCTGAAGGCCAAGGCACTGGGCCTGTAACAGCAGGACGCACAACGAACATGTCCGATCCCCGAAACGGCCCGCCGCCGCTGCCCGGATCCGCGCCCGCGACGCCGCCGCCCTTGCCGGCGGCGTCGTTGGATGGGCCCGGTTCGCCGCAGGACGTCCCTCCCCTGCCCGGCAGCTTCCCGCTGGACACCTCGAAACTGCCACAGGCCATCCGTGATGAAGTGGAAGCGCCCGACCCCGTGGCCATCGATACGTCGGCCAGCGAGCTGAAGGACGGCCTCAACCGCTGCCCGAAGTGCGGTGCCACCGACATCCGGCCCAAGGCCGGCACCGACATCCTGGTCTGCCTGTACTGCCGTCACGAATGGCATGGCGCACGCGTCGAGGAAGAGTTCGGCCTGGGCGAGGCCATCGACCAGCTGCGCGGTACGGTCATTGCCTCTGGCGCACGTGACATCGACGCCGACACCTCGGCACTGATGACGTTCAAATGCACCGGATGCGGCGCTGAAGTCACGGTCAATACCGAGAGTACGATGACGGCGCGCTGCCACTGGTGCCGCCATGTGTTCGGCGTCAACGAGCAGATCGCCAATGGCGCGGTGCCCGATGCAGTGCTGCCCTTCCATATCAGGAAGGACGATGCGGTCGCGCGCATCCGCCAGTTCGTCGACAAGCGCCGCATGTTCGCGCTGAAGGCATTCAAGGACCAGTTCACCCCGGAAAACGTGGTGGGCGTGTTCCTGCCCTACATGATCGTCGACAGCAATGTCAGCGCGGCCGTGGCCGGCAAGGGTGAGATCCAGACCCGGCAGTACACCGTGGGCAGCGAGAAGAACAAGCGCACCCTGTACGACGCCGATGTCTACCAGGTCGAGCGCCAGGTCGACTTCACGGTCGATGACCTGCCACTGGAATCCTCGGCCGAGCGCGGGAATCTCGATACCCGCGCCAACACCAACAACATCATCAACACCATCCTGCCGTTCGATACCAAGAACGCGGTGAAATGGAACGCCTCGTACCTGGCCGGCTTCACCTCCGAAAAGCGCAACCTGGATGTGGAAAAGCTGCGGCCGCGGCTGGAAGACCAGCTGCTGTCGATCGCCCGCGCACAGGTGGAAGGTTCGGTGAAGCGCTACAACCGTGGCGTGCGCTGGGAACAGGAGCAGCTGGAGGTGCATGGCACCCGCTGGGTGTCGATGTACCTGCCGGTGTGGTTGTACTCCTACCACCAGCCCGGCAAGAACGGCGGCATGCTGCACTACATCGCGGTGAACGGCCGTACCGGCGAAACCATGGGCAGCGTGCCCGTGCAGCAATGGAAGATGCTGCTGGCGGCACTGGCCACCGGCACCGTCATTGAAGCCCTCGCAATTGCCTTCCTGGTGGCATCGACATGAGCGACGACAGTGGCCTCTGGCTGTTGGCGGCAGGTCCGGCCGGCGCAACCGCGCTGTACTGGGCGCTGTACCGCTATTACCGCAACACCGACAAATCGCACTCCTTCGAGCACGAGACCGCCATCGAGGCCAAGCCGGTCGCCGGCTCGGACCAGCAGGTAGGCCGGGTTACCGGTACCGAGGAAAAGCGTATCCGCGGTGACAATGTGTATGAGTACCGGAAACGGGTGGTGCGGGTAAAGCCCGACCCGTAGCGCCAGGCCCTGCCTGGCTGCGGGTAGTGCCGGCCGCTGGCCGGCATTCCTTCGGTTCCTGGGCGCCAAGAGGGAGCCGGCCAGCGGCCGGCACTACCCTTCGCTGGGCTGCCCCAGCGCACATCCTCACACCGTCTCCCGCCCCACCGGTTCGATACTCGCGCGGTCCGCCCTTCCGAGGATGCTGCAATGGCTGCCGTGCTCGCCCGTACCTGCCTGTCCGCGTTGTGCTGCCTGGCCCTGCCCGCCCTGGCCCAGGACGCCTCGTTCGGCTTCGGCGAACAGACCACCCACACCGACCAGACCACGCAATCCAGCAGCACCCGGACCCAGAGCAGTGGCGCGGTGACCACCCAGACCACCACCAGCGGCAGCTCGCAGTCCGGGTCACGCAGCGAAAGCAAAGAGATCGACGTGGGCTTCGGTTTCCACGACGACAACGACGACTGGGGCCGCGACCGCCACCGTGGCGGCCGCGATGTGCGCGACAGCGATCTGTTCGGCAGCTGGACGCTGGGCCAGGAGAACGGCAACACCTGCTCCATCGAGCTGAAGAACATCGAGTGGTTCGGCGGCTACAGTGCCTACGTGCCCGCCGGCTGCCCGGATGGCTTCTTCTCGGCCAACCGTTGGGTACTGTCGGGCAACCAGCTGCTGCTCACCGACACCAGCAACACCGTGTTCGGGCGCTTCCGCGCGTCAGGCGGTGGGCGCTGGACGGGCTACCGTGAATCGGATGGGGCGCGTTTGTACCTCAATCCCAAGGGGCACTGATCGCGCCGTGCACGCAATGGGCACGCGCTGATCGGGAAGATCAGGCGTCCGCCCCGCCCCGCCGCCGAAATGTCCGCTCCCACCGGTTCCCGTCTGGTCATCTATGCCGCCCTCGCGGGCAACCTGGCCATTGCCATCGCAAAGTTCATCGCTGCCGGCATCTCCGGCAGCTCGGCCATGCTCAGCGAGGGCGTGCATTCGCTGGTCGACACATTGAATGAACTCCTGCTGCTGTACGGGCTGCGCCGTGCCGGCAAGGCGCCAGACCCGGTACATCCATTCGGCTATGGCCGCGAGCTGTACTTCTGGAGCTTCATCGTCGCCCTACTGGTGTTCGCCGCTGGCGCCGGCGTCTCGGCGTACGAGGGCATCCAGCACATCCGCCGGCCGGAGCCGGCCACCAACCACGCGTTGAGCTACAGCGTGCTGGGCATATCCATCCTGTTCGAGGGGGCCTCCTGGTGGGTGGCGCTGCGCGAGTTCCGGCGTACCAAAGGCAAACTTGGCTACTTCGAAGCCTTCCGCCGCAGCAAGGATCCGTCCACCTTCACCGTACTGCTGGAAGACAGCGCTGCGTTGCTCGGGCTGGGCTTCGCGTTGATCGGCCTGGTGGCCGCGCAGGTGCTGGATATGCCGGTGCTTGATGGTGTGGCGTCGCTGTGCATCGCCGGCGTGCTGGCCGCAACCGCCTTCCTCCTGGCCCGTGAAACCAAGGGCCTGCTGGTTGGAGAGCCTGCCCACCCTGCGGTGGCCGAGCGGATCATGGCGGTGGCCGAAACCGATCCGGACCTGCGTCGCGCGAACGGCGTGACCACCATGCAGATGGGACCGGAACAGGTCGTGGCCATGCTCAGCGCCGAGTTCGAGGACGATCGGCAGACCCCACAGATTGAAGCCTGCATCACCCGCATCGAAACGGCGGTAAAGCGCGAGTATCCGGAGCTGGTGGCACTGTTCATCAAGCCGCAGACGCCCGAGGTCTACGCCGCCCGGCGCGCCACGCTGGCGGCACCGCCCGCGCCGGAATGACGCTGCGTCTGCGCCCGTTTCACCAGTCCAATGCCACAGTGCCACCAACATCTGCCCGAGCCTGCCTCTACCGTGCCGGATTGGTTGCCCGCCTCTCTCCAGATCCTCCCGCGCAGCTTCTACCGGCGCCCGCCCGTCGAGGTTGCGCCCGAGCTGCTCAACAAACTTCTGGTCCGTGACGATGGCCGAACGGGTCGCATCGTTGAAGTCGAAGCGTACGCAGGCAGCGTCGATCCGGCGGCGCACTCCTATCGCGGGCAGACGCCGCGCACGGCCAGCATGTTCGGTGAGGCCGGCCACCTGTATGTCTATTTCACCTACGGCATGCACTGGGGCAGCAACGTGGTCTGCGGAGAGGTCGGTGAAGGCGTGGCGGTGCTGCTGCGGGCCGTCGAGCCGCTGGCGGGCCTTGAGCGCATGCACGAGCTGCGCCCCGCCGCGCGCCGGGATCACGATCTGGCCAGCGGCCCCGGCAAGCTCTCGCAGGCATTCGGGCTGGACCGCAGTTTCGACGGCGCCGACCTGGTGACTGGCAGCCATGGCATCGTGATCGCAAGCGATCGGACCCCACCTCCGTCCGACCCGGTAATTGGTCCACGCATCGGCATCACCCGCGCGGTCGATTTCCCTTGGCGCTGGCACATCCGTGACAATCGTCACGTATCGATTCAGCCACGGCGTACTCCCGCCCCTGCGAGGAAACGATGATGACCCCGCTCGACAAACCACTGCGACGCGAACTGGACATCGATGGCCGGCCCCATACCCTCACCGTGGACCCCGAAGGCCTCAAGCTGGTCGAAAAGGGCCGACGCAAGGGCATCACGCTACGCTGGCAGGACCTGGTATCCGGCGATGCCGCACTGGCCACCGCCCTGCAGGCATCGCTCCAGCAACACTGAGCGGGCGCGGCCACCTCACATCGGCATCACTCTGCCATGGCGATACATAACGCCGTGCGCACTAGCGTAGCGCCAGCCAGCTGCCGCAACCGCCCTCGCCACCCAGCCCTGAAAAGCGCCATGGACGAAGCCGAACGTCTGCTCGAAATCGAACGACTGCACCTGCTGGATACGCCCCCTGAGCCGGTGTTCGATGCCATCGTCGCCGCCGCCCGCGCCGCGACCGGCATGACCATGGGGCTGATCACCGTGGTGGCCGAAGACCGGCAGTGGTTCAAGGCCAATATCGGGCTGGAGGCCGTCACCGGAACGGCCCGCGAGATCTCCTTCTGCACGCATGCGATCCGCCACGACGAGCTGTTCGAGATACCCGACGCGCGCCAGGATCCTCGCTTCTCGACCAATCCCCTGGTGACCGCCGGGCCGCGCATCCGGCACTACGCCGGCATCCCGCTGGGCTCGGCCCATGGTGCACGCATTGGCACGCTGTGCCTGCTCGACCCGATGCCCGGCGTGCTGTCCCCCTCCCAGCGCGAACTGATGGTGCATCTGGCGCGGGTCACCACCCAGGTGCTGGAACAGCGCAGTACCCTGATGGCGCAGGTTGGCCAGGCGAAAGCGCTGCATCGCGAGCTGAAACGCAGCGAAGACTTCCTGGAGCGGACCAACCGCGCCGCCCGGGTGGGCGGCTGGGAGATGGACCTGGTCACCAACGAAGTGCGCTGGACCCGCGAGACCAAGCAGCTGCACGGCGTGCGCAGCAACTTTGAACCGACGCTCGACACCGCGCTGTCGTTCTATCGCGAAGACAGCCGCAACATCATCCGCGCGGCAGTGCAGCGTTGCATCGACGAAGGCACGTCCTGGGAGGTGCAGCTGCCAATGACCACCGCCGACGGGCGCGCGATCTGGACCCGTGTGGTCGGCAGCCGGCAACAGGTCGACGGCCATCCGCGCCTGGTCGGGGCGATCCAGGACATCACGGACGAGCGAGCCGCGCTCGACGCGCTGGAAGCGAGCGAGACCCGCTACCGGCGACTGTTCCACTACAGCCTGGGCCTGATCTGCACCCACACGCTGGACGGGACATTGACCTCGGTGAATCCCGCGGCGGTGCAGTCGCTGGGCTTCGAGGAAAGCCAGATGGTCGGGCGCAGCCTGTGCGACCTGATGCCGCCGGAAAAACGCGAGGGCTTCAAGGCCTACCTCGCTCGGATCCAGGCGAACCACACCGACGCTGGCGTGATCGAGCTGATTGCCGCCGACGGTACGCGCCACTACTGGGCGTACCACAACGTGCTCGACAGCGAGGCCAGCCCGCCCTACGTGCTGGGGCATGCACAGGACGTCACCGCGCTGAGGATGCAGGAGCAGCAGCTGCGCGAAATGTCCTTCAAGGATCCGCTCACGCAGTGCTACAACCGGCGTTACCTGCACCGGCTGGATGAACTGATTGATGAGCGCTGGGCCTGCGTGATGTTCGATCTGGACCACTTCAAGCACATCAACGACACCCAGGGCCACCGCCGCGGCGACGCCGTCCTGGTCGAGTTCGCCACCTTCCTGCGCTCGCCACTGGGCAAGGAGGAGACGGTGGTGCGGCTGGGCGGCGACGAATTCATGGTGGTACTGGTCGCGCCCGCGGATGGCCGGTTGAGCGAACTGGAGCACTGGTACCAGGACCACGCTGCGCTGTCGCCCAGCGCTTTCTCGATGGGTGCAGCCATCAACACGGCCGGTGAGCCTGTGGCCGACACCATCCAGAAGGCGGACAGCCGCCTCTACCGGGCCCGCGCGCGCGTGCGCCGCGAGCGGCGCGAAGGCCCCGCCGTGCGTTGATCACGCCGCCCGCACCGTCACCCACGTCGGCGCGTGGTCGCTGGCCTTTTCCTGCAGACGCACCCAACGGTCGACGCCAGCGTCCTTCAGTCGCTCCGCCAGTACGGGATTCAACAGCAGATGATCGATGCGCAGCCCACGGTCGCGCTCGGCATGTTGGCGGAAATAGTCCCAGAAGGTGTAGATCGTGGCGTCGCCGTGCACCTTCCGCAGCGCATCGGTCCAACCCTGCGCGAGCAGCCGCTCGAAGGCATCGCGAACCTCGGGCTGGAACAGCGCATCGTGGCGCCAGGCCTTGGGGTCGTAGACGTCGGCTTCGGTGGGAATCACGTTGAAATCACCCAGCAGCAGCGCCGGGTGCGGCAGCTCGACCAGGCTGCGCGCGTGCCGGATCAGGCGTTCCATCCAGCGCAGCTTGTAGTCGAACCTGGGCCCGGGCTGCGGGTTGCCGTTGGGCAGGTAGAGGGCACCCACGATGACCCCGTGCACCGCCGCCTCCAGGTAGCGGCTCTGCGTGTCGCTGGGCTCGCCGGGCAATCGGCGGCGGCTCTCGACCGGCGTGGTCCCCCGAGCCAGCAACGCCACGCCGTTCCAGCGCGCCTCACCTTGCCAGAGCGCACCGTACCCAGCCTCCTCCAACGACGCAGCCGGAAACGCCGCGTCGGTCGCCTTCAGTTCCTGCAGGGCAACCACGTCGGGCGATTCCCTGTGCAGCCAGTCCAGCAGCTGTGGCAGGCGCGTGCCGATGCCGTTGACGTTGAACGTGGCAATACGAAGCGTCTTGCGTCGGGCCATGCAGGAAGCCTCCTCGGTGCCGGGAATGAGCATTCACTCTGCGCGCCCGGGCATGCACGGGCCGTGGATGCCACGTCATGATGCGGTGCCATTCGTTTCACGAACCGCTGCCACGCGCGACAGCAGGCTGGTCACCCGTGAACAGTGCCGGAGAAGCCCATGGCGGTGCGTCCGCTGCGCGCCATCTACCAGATCGACCCCTACCTGTTCCGCGACAGCGACGGCCGCGGCTGGGGCACGCTGGATGGCATCACGGAAAAGCTGGACTACCTGCAGTGGCTTGGCATCAGCCATGTCTGGCTGCTGCCGTTCTACTGCAACGCCGGCCGCGATGGTGGCTACGATGTCAACGATCACTACCGTATCGATCCGCGCCTGGGCGACCAGGCCGCGTTCCAGCGCCTGGTCGATGCCGCCGACGCACGTGGCATCGGCATCATCGTCGAACTGGTGATGCAGCACACCGCCAGCGCGCACCCGTGGTTCGTCGCCGCGCAGCAGGGTGACCCGGCCTGGCGCCGCTGGTACCTGTGGAGCGACCACATGCCTGACGACGGCCTGCAGCCGATGTTCCCGCCGATCGAGGCCTCTGTCTGGACATGGGATGCCGAGGCCGGCGCGTTCAACCGGCACATGTTCTACCGGCACGAGCCGGACCTCGACCTGGCCCATGCGCCGGTACGCGAGGAACTGCTGCAGGTAATGACGTTCTGGCTGCAGCGCGGCGTGGCCGGCTTCCGCGTCGACGCGGTCCCGTACATGGTCGAGCGCGCCCGCCACGCGGACCCGCGCGACGACGGGCTGTGGCTGCTGGAGGCGATGCGCGCCACGGCAGACGCGCAGCAACCAGGGCTGCCACTGATCGGCGAAGCGGATGTCCGCGCGTCCCGCTACGGTGACTTCCTGTGCCACGGGCGGCGGCTTTCGCACCTGCTGGATTTCCACCTCAACAATCACTTCTTCCTGGCACTGGCACGCGGCGATGCCAGCGAAGTGGCCCGGGTCATGGCCGAATACGGCCCGCACGCGCCGCCGGACACACGCATTGCCTGGCTGCGCAACAATGATGAACTGGACCTGGAGCAGCTGGAGCCGGATGAGCGCGAAGCGGTGATGGAACGCTTCGCTCCTGAGCGTGGCATGCGCATCTATGGCCGTGGCGTCCGCCGCCGGCTGGCACCGATGCTGGACGGCGACATCGCATGGCAGGCAATGGCCTGGGCGGCGCTGCTGTCGCTGGGCCAGGTGCCGGTGATCCGCTATGGCGAAGAGATCGGCCTCGGTGATTGCCTGGAGCTGCCCGAACGCAATGCTGTGCGCATGCCGATGCACTGGCATGACGGCCCAGGGGCTGGGTTCACCGACCAATCGCGGCATGCCTGGCGCGCGCCACCGGCGGACGGCCCCTACGGTTACCGCACGGTGAATGTCGAGGCGCAACGCGCGATGCCGGACTCACTGCTGCTGCGGGTGCGCGAGCTGCTGCAGCAACGCAATGCCCATCCCGTGCTGCAGCAGGGGCCACACACGCTCGACCCACCCTCACCCGCGCTGCTGATGCTCCGCTTCGGTGAGGCACCCCATCAGGCACTGGCACTGATCAACTTCGGCGACAACCCGGTTGAGGTGGACGTACCCCTGCACGGCCCGCTGCACACGCTGGTGGTCCACGGCGCCAAACTGCAGGGTCGTCGCTGCTACCTGCAGGGCCATGGCTATACGTGGCTGGCTGCCGAGGGTGCCTGAGTGCGCAGCGCAGGCAGTACGTGTTCGGCGAAGTCGTCGATGAAGCGTTCCTGCTCGCGGTTCACGTTGTGCAGGTAGATGCGATCGAACCCCAGGGACTGCAGCTCCTGCAGCCAGGCCCGATGCTGGCCCAGGTCTGCCGAGACATGCACGTGCTCGCGCACCACCTCGGCGCTGACCGATCGGGCCTGTGCTTCGAACTGTTCGGGCTGGTCCAGGCCTTCGGCCAGTTCCGGCGGCAGCACGTTGGCGCTCCACTGCTCCATCGCGCCTTCCAGCGCCGCCTGTTCGGCGCGCGCGTAGGAGAGCTTGGCCTGCAGGTACATCGGCTTGCCCCTGCCGCCGCCGTCCTCGAACGCCGCCACCACACGCCGCAACTGCGCCAGTGGCTGGCTGATGGTGATCAGGCCATCGGCCCAGCCCCCCATCCAGCGTGCGGTTTCCTCGGTGACGGCCGCCCCCAGCAGCGGCAGGGGAAGCGCCGGGCGACTGTAGAGCCGTGCCTGGCGCACCCGGAAGCCACCGTCGTGGTCGACCTGCTCGCCGCCCCACAGCCGCCGCATCACCTCGGCCGCATCGCGCAATGCCTTCTGCCGCTCGCGCTTGGCTGGCCACGGCTGGCCGGTGATGCGCTCGTTCAGGGCCTCGCCGGTACCCAGCGCCAGCCAGATCCGGCCCGGCGCCAACTGTTCCAGCGTCGCCGCTGCCTGTGCCACCAATGCCGGGTGCTGGCGCAGCATCGGGCAGGTCACCATGCCCAGGGTCAATGCGCTCTGCACCGCCAGCGCGCCGGCCCATACCCAGCTGTGCCCGGACTGCCCTTGCGCAGTCGTCCACGGGTGGAAATGGTCCGAGCACATCAAAGCCTCGAATCCCGCCTGTTCGGCGCGCAGCGCCAGGCCCAGCAAGGTGGCGGGCGGGAACTGCTCATGCGATGCGTGGTAGCCGATGGTCATCACGGATTCCGTGCGGGGACTGGACACGATGGCAACACCCCTCCAGCTAAAACGGCGTCATGGAAACGAACACTTCCTGCATCGGGCATCGACGCTGGGCTATCGCCGAAGGCTACATTCCAGCCTGGAGCAACGGCCCGTCGCCGGAGATGCAGAGTCACGAAACCTGCTGCGTCCTCAATGCGGGCAACGAGGACGCGCATGTCACGCTGACCCTCTACTTCGAGGACCGCGATCCTGTCGGTCCCTACCGGATCACCGTGCCAGCACGACGCACCTGCCACCTGCGCTTCAACGACCTGCAGGATCCGGCGCCGGTACCACGCGGCACCGGCTTCGCCACCCTCATCGAATCCGACCAGCCGATCATCGTGCAGCACACGCGGCTGGATTCGCGGCAGCCGGCCAACAGCATCATGACCACGATCGCCCATCCCTTGTGAAGCACCGTGCGCAGTCGTCCACGCTGCCACGACACCGCGCCCTCCGGCCGTTTACCCGCTCCGAGCGAGACTGCCGCCAGGTTCCCTTTCGGAGAGTGACGATGGCCCTGCCCGACTACCCACGTCCGCCCTTCCCGGCGCAGCAGCAATCCTTCCCCGGCAAGACCGCGCAGATGCAGCCGCGGCCGGACCACGGCGAGGACAGCTACCGCGGCCATGGCCTGCTGCAGGGCAAGAAGGCACTGATCACCGGCGGTGACAGCGGCATCGGCGCAGCGGTGGCCATCGCTTTCGCGCGCGAGGGCGCCGACGTCGCCATCGCCTTTCTTGATGGCGAGCAGGACGACGCCCGCCATGTGCAGCAGCAGATCGAACAGGCCGGGCGCAAGGCCGTGCTGGTGCCCTGTGACATCAGCGACCCAGCGCAGGCGCGCTCGCTGGTAGACCGCGTGGCCAGCGAGCTGGACGGTCTCGACATCCTGGTCAACAACGCGGCCTACCAGCGCTACTACGAGCACTTCGACGACATCACCCTGGATGACTGGAAGCGGACGTTCGATACCAATGTCCATGCCGTGTTCAATCTGACGCGGTTGTGCGTGCCACACCTCCGCGGTGGCGGCGCGATCATCAACACCGCATCGGTCAATTCGAAGCGACCGACCCCGAACATCCTTCCGTACTCTGCGACCAAGGGCGCCGTCGCCAACCTGACGCTGGGGCTGGCGGGCCTGCTGGCCGAGCATCAGATACGCGTCAACGCCGTGCTGCCCGGCCCGATCTGGACACCGTTCATTCCGGCAGGCATGGCCGCCGAAGAGGTCGAGCAATTCGGCTCGCAGACGCCGTTCGGCCGCCCCGGGCAGCCCGCGGAACTGGCCTCGGCCTACGTGATGCTGGCTTCGGACAGCGCCAGTTATACCTCCGGTGCCTTGCTGACCATCTCCGGCGGCGCGGCAACGCTGTGACCGCCCATGGCCGGACTGCCTGCCTGGATAGCGGATTGGCTGCTGGTGGTGGTACCGGTGGCCGAGGTGCTGGTCATTCTCGGGGTGGCCTGGCTGATGGTGCGTGCACTGGCGTGGCTGCTCGTGCAGGCCCGGCAGCGCGGCAGGCTGGCTCCAGAGCTTCATGTGGGCCTGCGCCGCGGCGGTGCATTGCTGCTGTATCTGGCGGCCGCGCTGCTGATACTGGAGCGGCTGGGCGTTTCGCGCTCGGTGCTGTGGACCGCGCTGACCGGGTTCATGGCGGTCGGTGCGGTGGCGTTCTTCGCCGCATGGAGCGTGTTGTCCAACCTGTTCTGTTCGTTCCTGATCGTGGCTACGCGCCCGTTCCGCATCAACGACACGATCGAAGTGCTGGAAAGCGTGGACAAGCCGGGCCTGTGCAGCCAGGTGGTGGACATCAACCTGATCTACACCACGCTGAGTGACCGTGGCGAAGGCGCGCGCGGTTGCCTGCTGCGCGTGCCGAACTCGTTGTTCTTCCAGCGCATCACCCGGCACTGGGGTGACAGCGGCTATTCGCAGCTGCCGGGCAGCCTGCCGATAAAGGGCAAGGTGCGCTGAGCAGCTGTAGAGCCGAGCCCATGCTCGGCTCGCTGCGCGCAGCGCAGGGTGCGTCGCGGCCGAACGGAGCGCAGCCGAGCGTGGGCTCGGCTCAACAGGTGCCAC
Source organism: Stenotrophomonas sp. CASM110 (assembly GCF_049384345.1). Taxonomy (NCBI): domain Bacteria; kingdom Pseudomonadati; phylum Pseudomonadota; class Gammaproteobacteria; order Lysobacterales; family Lysobacteraceae; genus Stenotrophomonas; species Stenotrophomonas sp. CASM110. Next base: position 24,663 of record NZ_JBMRGI010000001.1, on the reverse strand, counting down.
AGCGGGCGACCCTACTCCGCCGCCAATGCCTGGATCGGGTCCAGCTGTGCGGCATTGCGGGCCGGGAAGTAGCCGAAACCCAGCCCGATTGCCGACGAACATGCCAGCGCGGCGAGCACCGGCCCTGGCGTGAACAGGAACGGCACCCCCAGCGACAGCAGGCTGGACAGCGCACCCACGGCGAAGGCCAGCAGTACACCCAGCACGCCACCGGACAGGCAGATCAGCACCGCCTCGATCAGGAACTGGCGCAGGATGTCGCCCTGCCTCGCCCCCACCGCCAACCGCACGCCGATCTCGCGCACGCGCTCCTTCACCGACACCAGCATGATGTTCATCACGCCCACGCCGCCAACCACCAGCGCCACCGCCGCGATCGCCGAAACCAGCGCCGCCATGGTCTGGCTGGATTTCATCACCGCCTTGCGGATCTGGTCGGCGTTGTAGATGAAGAAGTCACGACGGCCATGCAGGCGCTGCAGCTCGGCGCCCAGCGAGGCCTCGGCGGCATTGGTGGGTACGTTGTCGCGTACGCGCACGGTGATGCTTTCCAGCCGCTGGCTGCCCAGCAGCCGGGAGGCAGCCGACGTATAGGGAACGTAGACGGTTGGCGTGGCCCCACCGGCGAATGCATTGGCACCCACCACGCCGATCACCTCGACCGGCATGCCGCCCAGCAGCACCGTGCTGCCGATAGGGTTGCCAGCGAACAGTGCCTTCGCTGCCTTCTGGTCGACCACGCCCACTGCCCGATGCGCCTCCACCTCGGCATCGGTGAAGAACCGGCCGGCCCTCAGGCGCAGCCCGCGCACGCGCGGCAGATCGGCACCGGCGCCCAGTACCTGCGTATTGGCTCGTCGGCCGCCCTGCAGTGCTGCTACCGAACCGCTGAGGTTGGGGCTGACACTGTCCACGTAACTCAGGGCGGCCAGGTGATCGGCATCGCCTACCACCAGCGTCTCGATCTCCGCCGAGCGCGGGTCACCGAAATCGGCGCCCGGGAAGATCTCCAGCGTGCTGGCGCCCAGCTCGTTTATCTGCGCCTCGACCTGCGCCTGCGCGCCTTTGCCCAGCGCAACCACGGTCACGACCGCGGCCACGCCGATGATGATGCCGAGCATGGTCAGCAGGGTGCGCAGGCGATGGGCCAGCATCGAACGCACTGCCATGCGCGTCGCCTCGCGCACGGCATCGATGCGGGCGCGCCGCTCGGTAGCCGCCGTGGATGTGCGCGCCGGTGCGTCCGCACCCTGCCGCACTGAAGGGCCTCGCTCCTGGCGATCCGCCACCACACGCCCATCGGCGATCTCGATCACCCGTGACGCGTGGGCAGCAATCGCCGCATCATGGGTGACCAGGATCACGGTATGGCCCTGCGCATGCAGGCGCTCGAGCTCCGCCATCACCTGCCTGCCACTGGCATGATCCAGCGCGCCGGTCGGCTCATCGGCCAGCACGATCGCGCCGCCGTTCATCAGCGAGCGTGCAATGGAGACGCGCTGCTGCTGGCCGCCGGACAACTGGCTGGGCTGGTTCGCGGTCCGCTCGCCCAGGCCGAGCGTTTCCAGCAGCAGGCGGGCACGCGTGGTGCGCGTATCGGCCTCCACCCCGGCATAGACGGCGGGCAAGGCCACGTTTTCGGTGGCACTGAGGTTCTCCATCAGGTTGTAGCGCTGGAAGATGAAGCCGAAGTGCTCGCGGCGCAGGCGCGCCAGCTGGTCAGGCGACATCTGCTCGGTCGCAGCCCCCTCCACGCGATAGCTGCCTTCGGTCGGCCGATCCAGGCAGCCCAGGATGTTCATCAGCGTGGACTTGCCCGAACCCGAGGGGCCGATGATGGCGATGAACTCGCCAGGATCGATGCGCAGCGAGACCTCCTTCAGCACCACCACCTCGCCGGCGGCCGAGCGATAGGCGCGCGATACGCCCTTCAATTCCAGCAGTGCGTCGGCCATGCTCACATCCCCAGCAGGCTGGTGGGTTCGGCATCGCCACCGCTGGGCGCCTGGCCGACCACCACGTTCTCGCCCGCTTCCAGGCCAGAGAGGATCTGCACGGCGGTGGCGGTGCGCAGGCCGGTAGTCACAGCGCGCTCGTGGGCGCGGCCTTTCGCATCGACTACCCGCACGGTTGCGCCGTTGCCGTTCTTGTCGTCGGACTCGCTCAGGGCGGTCAGCGGCACCTGCAGTGCATTGGCCACGCGTGCCAGCTGGATCGTCACTTTCACCGTCATCGAAGGCTTCAGCATCAAGCCCGGATTGGCCACGTCGAACAGCCCCGCGTAGTACACCGCTTTCGGCGTCTGCGCCGATCCGCCGCTGTTGCCGCTGGACGCGTCGGCAATCGACGACGGCGCTGGCTCAAGCTGCTGCAGGTGCGATTCATAGCGGCGCCCGCTCGGTCCCAGCGTCGAGAACCACAACGGTTGGCCGGGTGCGATCAGTTCCACGTCAGCCTCGGCGATCTCGGCGCGCACCGTCATCGTGTCCATCTGTGCCAGCATCACGATGGTCGGCGTGGTCTGCATCGAGTTCAGCGTCTGCCCCGCCTTGGTGACGATGGCCACGATGTAGCCCTCGGACGGCGACACGATACGGGTGTAGCCCAGGTTGATGCGGGCGGTTTCCACCTGGGTCACCGCCTGGTCGATCTGCGCCTGCAACGCAGCGGCATCCGCGCGCGCCGCATCGCGCGCCACACGTGCCGCTTCGAAGCCTTCCTGCGAGACCAGCCGCGACGCCACCAGCTGCGATTGGCGATCGTACGTGCGAAGGGCCTGGCGGTAGCGCGCCTGGCTGGCCGCATGTTGCGCACGCAGCGCGTTGGCGGCGGCTTCGGCACTGCGCAGGGCAATGCGCTGCGGTTGTGAATCCACTTCGGCAATCAGGTCGCCGGCCTGCACGTGCTGGCCCAGCACCACATGCAGGCGCGTGACCTGCCCGGAGACCTGCGCGCCCACGGCCACCAGTTCTTTCGGATTGACCCGGCCGACCGCCTGCACGGTCTTTTCCAGACCGGCGACCCTTGCCGGTGCGGTGATCAACGCGGCATCCTCGCCATCGGCAAACGCCCACCAGCAACCGCCGCCGGCAAGAACGGCCAGCGTTGCGGCAATGATCCAGGTCCTGCGGTTGTTCATCGAAACTTCCGGGGGTGCGTGCAGTCGCCCGGTGCGACCGCCAGGGCCGCAGTCTGGAAGCCCCAGGTGGATGTTTCTTGGAGCGGCTGTGGAGATTGGATGGAGACGCGACCGCCGTTCAGGCACCGCGTCGGCGGCTGAATCCATGGCGCGGCTCCACGCAATCTCGACACAATCTCGACCAAGTCTCCATCAACGGTCGCTAGCCTCGGCGGCCTCGCCGACTGCCAGCCTGCCGTGCCCCTTTCCTACCCGGACCTGCCAACCATCGATGTGCGCCGTGCCTACCTGGCGTGGTGCGCGCCTTCGCCGTGGTTGATCGCACTGGTGCTGGCATCGACCAGCACATGGATGTGGGTCGCACCGTATCCGCTACTGCCGTTGCTGGCCGGCTTCGGGGCCGCCGCCCTGCTGGGGTTCCGCAGTGACGGGCCCGGACGCACCCGCCGCTCCGGGTCGCTCGCATCGCTGGCCTTGATCGGCCTGGCGTTCTGGTCGGCAACACCTCCGGCCGCCAACGTCAACCTGCATCTGCTGCTTGCGCCCGCCACCGCCGTGGTCGCCGCCCTGCTGGCAGTGCGCCTGCGCGCCATCGTGGGCATGGCCTCGCGGCTGCAGGCCCGGGTGAACGCCACCCCCATGGCCTCGCGCTGGAACGCGCTGCCTGCCGCGGTGTCTACCCTGACGCTGCAGCAGCTGCGCGGCGCGGGTTCGGTGGACCCCAGCCTGCAGCGCTCGCTGGTGCTGGCCACGCTGGCCTGGGCGGCCAACGAAGAGGCGCAGGCCAGGGAACGCCGACGATGACCCCGTCCCTGTCCCGCCCTGCCCGCCCTTGGCCTCGAACCTGCCGCTCGCAATGAAACACCAACTCCGTAACCGACAGCCGCCCTTGGTGCTGATTGCCGAAGATGAGGGCGAGATCGCCGACATCCTCGGTGCCTACCTGGCCCGTTCGGGCCTGCGCAGCGCACGCGCCGCCGACGGCGAGGCGGCGCTTGCCAGCCACCGCCAGCTGCGCCCGGACCTGGTGCTGCTGGATGTGCAGATGCCCAAACTCGATGGCTGGCAGGTGCTGAGCGAACTGCGGCGGCGCGGCAACACGCCGGTGATCATGCTCACCGCGCTCGACCAGGACGTGGACAAGCTGACCGGCCTGCGTGTGGGCGCCGACGACTACGTGGCCAAACCGTTCAATCCCGCTGAGATCGTTGCGCGCATCCAGGCCGTGTTGCGCCGTAGTGCCCGCGCCGTGGCCGAAGAACCCACCGGGCTGATCCGCCAGGGCCCGTTCGAGATCGACCTGCGCAGCCACGAAGTAACGGTCCGCAACGGCGAGCTGGTGCACGCACTGAACGTCACCCTCACCGAGTTCCGGCTGCTGGTGCACATGGCGCGCGCGCCGCGCCAGGTGCATGCGCGGGTGGACCTGCTGCACGCCTGCCTGCCCGAGGGCGATGCGCAGGAGCGCACCGTCGACAGCCATGTCAGCAAGCTGCGGCGCAAGCTCGAGGATGTTGGCGTGATCGGCATTCCCGCCACCATCCGTGGCGTCGGCTACCGCTTCCTGGACTGAATGATGACTGCGAAAGGCAAGAGCATCGGCCGCCAGATCAGCCTGTCGATCACCGTGGCCTCGCTGTGTTCGACGGTGCTGTCGATCAGCGGCTTCTACCTGTTCTACTACCTGCTGGAGGTGTTCTATCCGCGCTGGTATGACGAGCCGAAGTCCATGATGCCCTCCGGGCTGGAGTGGCTGTGGATCGGCCTGACCGCCACCGTGGTGGTGGCGTTGGCCACCCTGATCGCGTCTCGCCTGACCCGCCGCATCATCACCCCGTTGAATTCGGTGGCCGCAAGCCTGCGTCGCGTGGCCAGCGGTGACCTGGAGGCGCGCGCACGCGGCGGCGACACCTCGATGGCCGAGGCCGCCACGCTGGTCAACGACTTCAATTCCATGGCCGAGCGGCTCAGCCGGATGTCCGAGAACCGCGTGTTCTGGAACGCGGCCATCGCACACGAACTGCGCACGCCGATGACCATCCTGCGTGGCCGCCTGCAAGGCATCGCCGAAGGTGTATTCGAGCCGGGCCCCGAGCAGTTCAACAGCATGCTCACCCAGCTGGAGGGACTGACCCGCATCATCGAGGACCTGCGCGTGGTCAGCCTGGCCGAGAGTGGCCACCTGGATCTGCGCCTGCAACGCAGCGACGTCAGCGTGCAGGTGGCGGCGGTGGTGGAGGCGATGTCCGAGGCGCTGACCGAAAGTGGCTTCTCGGTGAGCCTGGACGCGCGGCCGTCGCTGGCGGACTGCGATCCGGCCCGCATCCGCCAGGCGGTGCTGGCATTGCTGGAGAACGCCCGTCGCCATGCCATCCCCTGCCCGCTGCGGGTGCGCGTCACCCTCGCTGAGGGGCACTGCGCGGTGGCCGTGGAAGATGGTGGCCCCGGCGTGCCGGACGACCTGCGCGACAGCATTTTCGAAGCCTTCCAGCGCACCGATGTGTCGCGCTCACGGCAGAGTGGGGGCTCAGGTCTCGGCCTGGCGGTCGTGCGTGCGATTGCCGTGGCACATCACGGAACGGCGCAGTGCCGAGCTACCGAGCGTGGCGGCAGTTCGTTCGAGATCCGCTGGCCGGTGCACGTGCGCCGTTGAGGCCGTAGGCGCTGCCCTGGTAGCGGCCCACCTTGGTGGGCACCACGCGCGTGGCTGAACGCCGCCGATTTCTCCACGCAATCTCCATCATCCCTCCATGCCCGCTCCAAAGGGCTGCAGATACTGGGCGCTACCCGGCAGATGGCAGGCATCCGTCCCCTGCCCTGTCCCCGAACCCCCCAGGCATCCCATGCAACACCCCCACGATCCAGCGGCCGCCGCCGGCAGCATCGGCCAGCAGAATGCGGCCGCCACGCTCAAGGCCATCCTGCGCACCTACCCCTGGCAGCTGACCGGCACGTTCTCGCTGGTGGCGCTGGAGAACACCCTGCTGCTGGCCTATCCGTTGTTCGCCGGCTTCGCGGTAGACGCGATCATCAGCGGCAACATCGGCCATGCCATCTCCTATGCCGGCGTGGTACTGCTGTTCTGGCTGGTGGGTGCCGCCCGTCGGGCGGTGGATACGCGCACCTTCACCCGCATCTATGCCGATCTGGCAGTGAGCGTGGTGCAGGCGCAGCGCCGGTTGGGCCAGGCGACGTCCACTTCGGCGGCACGCGTGGTGCTGGCCCGCGAGTTCGTCGACTTCTTTGAAAAGCACGTGCCGATCATCGCCACCGCGCTGGCATCGATGTTCGGTGCAGTGGCCATGCTGCTGGCGATCGAGCCGATGGTCGGTGCCGCTGGCCTGGCCACCCTGCTCGGCGCCCTGCTGGTGCTGCCCTCGTTCGCACGCCGCAACGAGCAGTTGCACGGCCGACTGAACAACCGCCTGGAACACGAAATCCGGCTGGTCGACCGGGTCAGCCCCTCGGTGCTGCGCCGCCACTACACCACGCTGTCGCGCCTGCGGATCCTGCTGTCCGACCGCGAGGCCGGCGCCTATGTGGTGATCGGCCTGGCTGCCGCGGCATTGTTCGCGCTGACCATCGGCCGCCTTGCCACCAGTGAAGGCGTTACACCGGGCCACGTCTACGCGGTGATGACCTACCTGTGGACCTTCGTCGGCAGCCTGGACGATGCGCCGTCAATGGTGGATCAGCTTGCGCGGCTGAAGGATATCGGCCGCCGCGTCAGCCCCGGCATGGACGATGCGGACCACAAGGGCGCCGCTTGACCGGTCGCTGCTCACCTTGGTGGGCACCGACGAGAGCAGCGCCAACCAAGGTTGGCGGCTACCAGGCCTGAGCAGTGCTGCCCTGGTAGCTGCCCACCTTGGCGCGCACCGACGGGAGCCAGCGCCAACCAAGGTTGGCGGCTACCGGGCCTGAGCAGTGTTGCTCTGGTAGCTGCCCACCTTGGTGGGCACCGATGGAAGCCAGCGCCAACCAAGGTTGGCGGCTACCGGGCCTGAGCGGTGTTGCTCTGGTAGCTGCCCACCTTGGCGCGCACCGACGGGAGCCAGCGCCAACCACGGTTGGCGGCTACCGGGCCTGAGCGGTGTTGCTCTGGTAGATGCCCACCTTGGTGGGCACCGATGGAAGCCCGCGCCAACCAAGGTGGGCGGCTACCGGGCCTGAGCGGTGTTGCTCTGGTAGCTGCCCACCTTGGTGGGCACCGACGGAAGCCAGCGCCAACCAAGGTTGGCGGCTACCGGGCCTGAGCGGTGTTGCTCTGGTAGCTGCCCACCCTGGTGGGCACCGATGGAAGCCAGCGCCAACCCAGGTTGGCCGCTACCAGGCCTGAGCGGAGTTGCTCTGGTAGCTGCCCACCTTGGTGGGCACCGACGGAAGCCAGCGCCAACCAAGGTTGGTGGCTACCGGGATCGATAGATACCCATGCGCCGCTTGGCGCTACAGGAACTCCGCCATGCGCTGCAGCTCGTCGTCCAGCGCGCCACGAAATACCTTGTCGCGGGCCAGCGACTTGCCGGCATAGCCCACGCTCGACACCAACTCACCCTCGCGCACGCTCAAGTTGGCCCAGCCCACCACCTGCTCATGCCACAACACCGGCAGTGCGTAGTAGCCGTACTGGCGTTTCGGTGCAGGCGTGTAGGCCTCGAACTTGTACACCCAATCCCACAACAGCTCGAAGCGGCGGCGGTCCCACACCACCGGGTCGAACGGCGCCAGCAGACGCACCTGCTCATCCGGTGCATGGCGGCGCGAGCGCGGATTCTCGTCCGCCGGCCAGTACCAGGTGGTGCCCTCCAGCGTGCAGCTGGCCAGTTGTTGCTTGGCCAGCGCCAATGCCTTGCGGGTCTGCTCGGCCAGGTGCGGCGCGCCATAGCCCAGCAGGCGCACCAGATAGGTCAGGCTGGCCGAGGGCAGCGGCGCGTACTTGCGCACCACCAGGTCGATCAGGGCGGCGGCACGTTCGATCTGCGCCTGTTCGCTGGAATCGGGCTCGGCATGATCGGCCACCGCGTAGATGCGCGTGCCGCTATCGCGCCGTTGCACCCGCAGCAGGCCGCGGTAGTGCATGCCATCCAGCAGATGCGTGCTGGCGTTGCTGGTGCCGCCCCAGTAGTTGGTCACCCGCCCATGCGCAAAGGCCTGGTCGACCTCGCGCGGGTGCACGCTGCCACGCTCGCGCACAAAGGCCAGCACGTCGGCCGCACGGCGATGGGTCTCGGCATCCCACTCGCGCTTCGAAACCCGTGGGTGCATCAGCGCCAGATGCTCGCGCGGCAGGAAGCCGTAGTTCACCAGGCAATCCTCTTCCACCGGCAGACGCGTGTAGCGGCGCTCAAGATCGCCCGCGCGGTAGTCCTTCACCCGGTGGCGCAAGGTCAGGTCCTGCGCGCGAGCGGGTGCGCGGATCGGGTCGGCCTGCACGAAGCCCAGCCGCCGGATCGCGGTCAGCAGCGTGGTCGGCTTGAACAAGGTGCGCGCCACCGCGTAGCGGCGAAGGTCATCGAGAGTGGGCGTGGCAGGCATGGCCGCATTGTATTCTCGACACTACGCGATCCGTCCAGTAGAGCCAGGCCACGCCTGGCTGGCGTCATGGTGAACGGCCGCGATCATCCACGCATGGCGTGCATCTACCGAAGCCGCGATACCTCCAGCGAACCGATCACCAGGGCCCGCATGCCCTGCTTGAACTCGGTGATCACCTGCCCTTCTTCGTCATCCGCAATCGCGTAGATGGTGTCGGCACCGGCGATGCAGTAGAACGCGATCGTGGCCAGCAGCCAGCGCGCCTTGTCCACCGGCAGGCCGAACACCTCGGCCACGTGCGCCTGGTGCGAGGCGATCTTTTCCAGCATCGGCGCGGTCGCCACCGTGCGCCGCAGCAGGTAGGGCGGTAGCCCGGGATGCGCCTTCACCACTTCGCACAGCGACTCCACGAACCCCATCAGATAGGCCTCCAGCCCACCCGGTGCGTCGACCGACGCGCGCGGAATCTGCCAGCGCTGGAACACCGCCTCAGCCACCAGGCGCTTCAACGCCTCCAGGTTGGCCACGCGCTTGTACAGCGCTGCCTGGGTCACCGCCAGTTCGGCGGCCACGTTGGCCATGGTCAGGTTGGGCAGGCCCAGGCGGATGCCGATGTCGGCCAGACGCTCCGGGGTGATGGTGGGCGGGCGGCCACGGGTCGGCGCCGTTGGATCGGGGTGCGTGCTCATACGGTGCCTGCTCTTACGGTGCGCGTCCATACCCTGCTGAGGGTGCCAGCAAAGGGACCCTCTTGTCCGCTTCGACTGATTTAGTTTACTTTACTCAACTAATTCGGAATGCGTCCGCCGCGCACCCGTAACCGAGCCCATGGCTCACCTCCCGCCAGGTCCCCACCCAGCCAACAACCCTGCGCTGCGCCCTTTCCCCGTGCTTGCCGTCGGCAGCGCGCCAGGCGCGCTCGCGCCTGCGATTCACAGGACTCTGGCATGACCGTTTTCAACTTCACTTCTGCACAGCATCGCGCTGCCGCCGCATCCTCCGGCCTGATGTATTCGCCGGGCATGGTCCGGCGCTACCGGGTGTCCGCCCTCGCGCTGGGGCTGCTGGCCTCGTTCGCCGCGCTGGCCGACGCCGCGCCGTCCACCCTTCCGTCGGTGCAGGTGCAGGAACAACGCCGGGTCACTGCAGACTATGCGGGCGGGCAAGTGGCTGCCGGCAGCCGCGTCGGCCTGCTCGGCGACAAGGATTTCATGGACACGCCGTTCAATACGGTCAGCTACACCGAGTCCTTCATCCGCGATCGCCAGGCCAAGGACCTGACCGACGTCATTGCCGCCACCGACCCCACGGTGTTCAGCAACGGCGTCACCGGTGCCTGGAGTGAGAACTACGCGATCCGCGGCTTTGCCTCCAACACCAGCGACACCACCTTCAATGGCCTCAGCGGCATGGCGCCCTACTACCGCACCTCGCCGGAAATGTTCGAGCGCATCGAGGTGCTGAAGGGACCGTCTGCGCTGCTCAACGGCATGCCGCCGGGCGGCTCGGTCGGTGGCAGCGTCAACCTGGTGCCCAAGCGCGCAAGCGAGCAACCGCTGCTGCGGGTCAGTGCCAACTTCGCCTCCGATGCGCAGTTCGGCACCCACGTGGATATGGGCCGTCGCCTCGGCGCCGACAGGCAGTTCGGCATCCGCTTCAACGGTGCCTACCGTGATGGTGACGGCGCCGTCGGCAAGCAGCGCAAGAAGGTACAGCTCGGTTCGCTGGCACTGGACTGGCGCGGCGAACGTATGCGGCTGTCGGCCGATCTGTACAGCGCCGACGACCGCGTTGACGGCCCGGCACGTGGCGTCGGCCTGGCACCGGGCGTGGCCATTCCGCGCCCGCCACGCGGCGATACGCTGATCAACCCGGATTGGGCCTACGTGGACAGCCAGGACAAGGGCGCGATGGTGCGCGGAGAACTGGATGTCAACGATAGCCTGATGGCCTACCTCGCGTACGGCACCAGCAGGACCGACTACCGCTACAACGGTTCGATCAGCGCGCAGATCCTCAATCCAGCCGGCGACTTCACCACGGTGATCGGCCAGCTCGCCTTCGACATCAAGAAGCAGTCCGCAGATGCCGGCCTGCGCGGTTCGTTCCAGACCGGCAACGTCGGCCACCAGTGGGCCGCCAACGTGACCCACTACCAGCACACCCAGAACGACTACGGCCGGCGCAGCGTACCCGGCTGGGACTGGACCACCAATGTGTACAACCCAGTGTGGGGCCCGGCGGCGCCGTTCATCGCGCCGCACATCTCGCATACCGAGCTGAAGCTGGACAGCCTCGGCTTCGCCGACACCCTCGCCTTCGCCGATGACCGCGTGCAGCTGACGCTGGGCGTGCGCCGCCAGCAGGTGGTCAGCGAGACCTTCAACGTGTCCACGGGTGCACGCACCTCGCGCTACGACGAGAGCGCCACCACGCCGGCAGCGGCCCTGCTGGTGAAAGCCACCGACACGATCTCCCTCTACACCAACTACATCGAAGGCCTCAGCCAGGGCGCCACCGCGCCGATAACCGCCGCCAATGCCGGCGATGTGTTCGCACCGTTCCGCACCAGGCAGAAGGAGCTGGGCCTGAAGCTGGACCTGGGCAGCTTCGCGCACACCTTCAGCGTGTACGAGATCAAGCGACCGAACAGCTACACCGACCCGGTCACGAATATCTTCTCGTTTGGCGGCGAGCAACGTAACCGGGGCGTGGAATGGGGCTTCTTCGGCGCACCAATGGACGGCATGCGCCTGCTCGGTGGAGCGGCCTATGTGCAGCCGAAGCTGGCCCGCACGGCCGGTGGCGTGAATGAAGGACGCATCGCCACCGCCGTGGCGCAGCGGCAGGCCAAGCTGGGCGTGGAATGGGATGTGCCGACCTTGCAGGGCCTGACCCTGACCGGCAATGCCACGGCGATGTCGAAGCAGTACATCAGTGCGGACAACCGCCTGTCGGTGCCGGGGCGTACGTTGTTCGACGTGGGGGCGCGCTACAGCACCACCGTGGCGCGTCGATCGCTTGCGCTGCGGGCCAGCGTGAACAACGTGACCAACAAGTCGTATTGGGGCATGCCGTTGTTGTCGAGTCTGGCGCTGGGTGCACCGAGGACGGTGCTGGTGTCGGCAACGATGGATTTCTAAGCTGGCGTGGAACCCCTGTAGAGCCGAGCCATGCTCGGCTCCGTTTCGTCCGCTGAGCCGAGCATAGGCTCGGCTCTACAGGACGTCGGGCAATCCGCGAACGGCATCCACGCATGGCGTGGATCTACGTGTCATTCCGGATGCAGGCGATAGATGGCGTGGCTGGTCAACGCCAATGCCGCCAGCTTCAGCCCTTCCATTACGCGATCGCCCACGTACTGTTCCGGGGCGCCATTCTGGCGGGCGCGTTCGGCCGCCAGCAGGATCTCCTGCACGATACGCAGCCCGGCCAGTGCACCGTCGGCGTCGGCCAACGCCAGGCACCGGCCCGGCAGCTGATGGCGCTCGGGCCAGGGCTGGCCGTCGGCAGCCGCGCCCAACCCGATGCGATGCAGCAGGGCCGTCAGGTTGTTGGGATCGGGCGGGATGTCGTGGCCTTCATCGGCATTGGCCGGGGCGTGCTGATGGGGGAACTCCGATGCGTTCATGGCAGGTCTCCGTGCAAGGCATGCGGGACCACCACCCTTAACAATCAAGGCGGCGGACGGTGCGTGGCTGGAAATCCCGTGAGTCAGTGCTATACCCGGGCGGTGGGCTTGCGCCCACCTCCACGCACCGCCCGCCATGGAACGCGAACGGAATGCCAGCCGACGCCGCGCAAGGCGACGCCGGCTGGCAAGCGTAAACAGCACTTACTCAACGGGGTTTCCAGGCCCCGGCCACCCTTTTTCGGTGGCACCCCATCATGTGCACAACGGGGTGGCAGGCGCCAACAACCCAAGTGCCAAGACAGCAACGTTCACGCAGTGGCAGCATTGTCGCATATCGACAATCGAGCCGAAGATTCAACAACTTGCGCCATGCCAACGGCGGCGTTCTCCACCCGCATCGGCACCACGCGTTCCTTGACCGCATCCGGCTTTCAAGACGCGCGACACGCCAGTTCCGACATTACACAAGCAGATGGGCAATCAACGCCAGCACCGCCAGATGTCCCACGTAGTACCCATAGAACATCCAGCGCCAGCGCGGCAGTTGCCACGGCACCCGCGTGGCCAGCACGACCACCGGAACGGCCAGCAGTGCCCAGCCGTTGTGGTTGGCCCAGCACGCCGCCGCAAGCGCGACCAGCAGCGGCCACCACGCCCGATGCCGGAACGCGATCCAGGCCAGCAACACGGCGCCAACGCCGGCCCACTGGTAGTCCACGAACATCGGCAGCACACCCGCAGCCAGCAACAGCAGCACAGGCCGATGGTTCGCAAGCGCATGCACGGCCACCGCCGCCAAGGTGAAGGTGAGCAGGATGTTGAGCGGCAGCCAGGAACCGAACGCGAAGGCGTGCAACGGCTGCGCGATCAGCCCCCATAGCGCCAGCCGGCGGATCGATTTGCGCAGGTCGGCGCCCGGCTGGGCCAGGTTGCAGGCCATCACCAGCGCGAACAGCGGGAAGGCGATACGCCCCAGTTCGCTGACCACCGGCACGTAGCCCCCGAAGACCACCTTGGCCATGTGGTCGCCGGTCATGGCCAGCAGCGCGATCCACTTCAACAGCTCGCGCGCGCCGCTGCCAAGGCTGAGGTTGAACGTGGACGTCGCGGTCGTGGTCGCTTGCATCGCGGAAGCTTATGCGCATCGGCCAGCGCATTTCCAGCGCCGCGCAGGAGCCCGCCACTGCAAGCCGTAGATGGCGGCGCTATGCTGGCCGCCCCTGCTTGTGAGATACCTGCCATGCGCACCCTGTACCCGGCCATCGAGCCCTACCGCGAATTCACCCTGCCGGTGAGCGATCTGCACGCGCTGCATATCGAAGAGTGCGGCACGCCGGAGGGCATTCCGGTGGTGTACCTGCACGGTGGCCCGGGCGCCGGTATCTCGCCGACCCATCGGCGCTTCTTCGACCCGGCGCGCTACCGCATCGTGCTGATCGACCAGCGCGGCAGCGGCCGTTCCACGCCGTTCGGCGAGCTGCGCGACAACACCACGCAGGACCTGGTGGCGGACATCGAAAAGGTGCGTGAGCACCTGGGCATCGAGCGCTGGCTGGTCTATGGCGGCTCGTGGGGCTCCACGCTGTCGCTGGCCTACGCGCAGGCGCATCCGGAACGCGCCACCGGCCTGATCGTGCGTGGCGTGTTCCTCGGTCGTGAGATCGAGAACCGCTGGTTCGCCGAGGCCGATGGCGGTGCGCGCTGGATCTTCCCGGAGCGCTGGGACCGCTACGAGGCTTATATCCCGGCAGCCGAGCGTGACGACATGATCGCGGCCTACTGGGCGCGCATGGATGGCCCGGATCAAGCAACCCGTATCGAAGCCGCGCAGGCCTGGTTGGGCTGGGAAGACAATGCGGCCACCCTGCAGCACGACGTGGATGCCGAATCCACCGATGATCCGCTGGATACCCTGGCGAAGGCCCGCATCGAAGCGCACTACTTCCGCAACGGCATCTTCCTGGAGCCGGACCAGCTGCTGCGCAACATTGATCGCATCCGCCACCTGCCCGGCGTGATCGTGCAGGGGCGCTACGACATCATCTGCCCGCCGCGCAGCGCGTGGGACCTGGCGAAGGCCTGGCCGGAAGCGCGCCTGGAGATGGTGACCTCCGGCCACAGCGCCAACGAGCCGGCCACGGTCGATGCGCTGGTGCGGGCGACGGATGCCTTTGCCGACCGGTTCTGAACGCCTGGGGTAGTGCCGGCCGCTGGCCGGCCCCCCCGCAACACACTCCTGCGTGCGACTACGGGTTGGCGTCAAACACCACGGTCATGTTGCCTTCCCAATGCAAGCCTGGCGCCTTCAGCATCTCTGTTACGGCGTCCCGTCCTGCGGTGAACCGCAAGGTCGACCGCCGCTGCATCAGATAGCCATCCGGTGTGAAGCGCGGCGCCTGTGCGTCGTCGGGCGACAGCGGTGTATCCTGCGCCGGGCGCCCATCGCGCAGATTGCGCATGCCGGGCAGGGTGACGTCCACATCCACCGGTACAACCTCCCCAAGCGCGTGGTTGCGAATGCCGCAGCGAGTGCCTGCGTCGTGCTCACAGCGCAGCTTCATGCTGAAGTCCATCGAGCTGGTCAGATGGAATGGCAGCTCCTGAAAGAGGCGTGCCGGGGCACGGCCCTGATCGGTCCACTGCGCCCAACCGTCCTCCGGCGCCAGGTGCACCTGCGGATTGTCGCTGGGGAAACGTACCTGGAACTGGTGGGATACCGTGAAGCGGAACTTCAACGTGATCGGCTCGGTGGTGACATCATCGCCAAAGTCGATGTCGCTGCCCGCGCCTCCTGCAGTGTAGGTCAACGCACCTTCATAGATACCATCGCTCAGGGACAGGGGCGAAGGTGCAGTTATGAGAAGACCCAAGCCGAACCAAGACATCGCATAATCGGCCGGGTGTGGAAGTGCTGCATCTCCTTGCGAGTTGCACGGCACCGGCGTCTCTGGATTGCTGACGATCCATCCGAACCTGACAAATGATCCGACGCCAGCCGTATAAACGTAGCGACAGCCTCCGCGTACTGATCGTGTGTATACGGGATTGGTTCCACCCCCAGGCGTCATATGACCGCTGACGGTGGCTATCGCGATTCGTACTTCAGCTTCAGAACCCGTGGTGGTGTTCCGTAGCATGACCGACCGAGCAGCGGGCAATCCAAGATAGAAGCGCTGACGAACGTCACCATTGTGCACGTAGGTCTTGCTCCACTGCAGCGGAACATCGACAGAGTAGGCACCATCGTCAGTGCAGAACTCTGGGCGCCAAGAGCAGTAGGTGCCGCGCGGCGTTGTATTACGGAAGACCATCCGGCCCGGGTCCAGGGCTGACGGGGCAAACTCTGCCGTGACCAGCACTTCTGCCGCAGGCGCCTGCGTTGCTGACCCCATCCCAAGCGCGACCAGCGCCGCGCCTCGCAGCGCCGCCATCAGCGAGCGGATTCTCATTTCGCATGTTCCTCGGTTCTCGCGATCGACGGCGGGCATCCCGTCGCCCCCACCATCAACACATCCCCTTCCCTGGGGTAGCGCCCCTCCTCCATCGTCAGCGTGCAGCTGACCATGTTGGGGTAACGCAACTCCACCACCGGGGCACGGGCGCTCAGTTCCAGGGTAAAGAAGCCATCCTCCTGGCTGACGCCGCGGCCGGCGTGGTTGATCACCTGCACGCCGCGCACACCGTTGCCGTCTGCATCCAGTACCTGGCCCATGACGGTGAAGGTGCGCAGCACGTCCAGCGTGGCATGCATCACGCCCCCCTTGTTGAGGTGATAGCTGACGACCGAGGGCTGCAGCGTTGCCGACGGCGCATGCCGCCCCTGGAAGTCGAACTGCACGTGGCCTGCGCGATACGCGGCCACCGGAACGAAGTTGCGGCCCGGGCGCAGCGCAACGCCGCCGCCGTGGCTGTCGTCCGCACGCAGGGCAAGATCGGGATAATCGCTGCGGACATCGACAATCAGCCCGGTGTCGGCGCTTCTGCCGCGCCCCTGCCCCAGCACGGCGGCGCGCCCACCGCCAATGACCACGGTGCTGTCGAGGTTGGCGGTGCCGCTGATGCGGCCCGACGCCGCGCTGCGGTAGACCTGCATGTCACCCTCCACAAACGCGCTCTGCAGCGAGGCACCCGCGCCTGCGCCCAGCCCGCCCCGTTCGGCGGTGACCGTGCCATTCACGCTCTGCAGTACGGCGCCGTCCACGCGCTGTGTGGAGGAGGCGGTCACATAGGTATCGCGGCGACCGGCATCGCCGGTGCGGCTGCCCAGGCTGCCGCTGTAGCTGCGTCGATCGCTGCCCAGCGAGACACTGACCGTCAGGTCGATGCCGCGTTGCCGCCGGTAGCCTGTGTAGCGGGCGCCAGGGCGGTCATAGGCGGAAACGCGCCAGTTGACATCGTGCTTGCCGAACACCGTCTCCCGGCGCCCGTAAGAGACATCGATGCCGGTCCCGCGCGTGAAGCCCGAACTGCGGGCCACGCGCACGCTGGCGGTATCACGGTGCCCGAAACGATGCGTGATCGAGACGGCCGTTGTGTCCTGCCAGCCGCCGCGGGTCTCCCAGCGTGGTGCGCTGCCGGCATCCGCCACGACGCGCTCGCGCTGTTCCACCCAACCGCGCGCATGGTTGGCCACCACCGAGCCGGCACGATAGCGGTACAGGCCCTGCAGGTCCACGCCGCGCCCGGCGTCGCTGGAGGTATAGACATTGGTGTACGTGCTGAAGCGGTCACTGGCCTGCCAGTCCATCGACACACCCGCCGAATGCCGCGCGCCGATCCGCTGCACGGTGGCCCCGGCCACCGCACGGGAGTGCAACAGGTAATTGACCACGGCACCGGCCGCGGCGCCGCCCTCGCGGGCGCTTCCGGCGCTGGCCAGCAACCCGCGCTGCTGCCCTGCGAACGCGCTGTAGCGCCACCGCCGGCTGGGATCCTGCCAGCGGCTGGGCTTGTGGATGGAGGCGCTTTCGCGGGACGCTTCGCGGCCGTCCTGGACCACCCGCAGTTCCACATCGTAGATGCCGCCGGGTAGTCGGCGCGTATCGATTTCCTGGATGCCGGGCTTGACGGCCTGCGTGGACAGCAGGTTCCCGTCGCGGTAGATCTCCACCACGCCTTCGCCGCTGGCGGTGACATAGACGGGATAGACGCTGGGGCTTCGCGTATCGGCCAGCAGTACGTCCGAGGATCCGAACATCAGGCCCAGCGCCGTATCGTTCTGCGTACCCGGTGCTCGGGGCTGACGCACAATGCCCTCGAAGGTGGGCAGGAAGTAGCCGGCGCGAACGAAGTGATCGCCCAGTTCGCGCTGGGCATACAGGGCACTGAGGTAGTGCTCGCTGCTGCCGGGCTGGGCGTAGTACTGGTAGCTGCCAACCGTGCTCCAGTGGCCGGCACTGCCGCGCAGTTCGGCGCTGTAGCGTACGGTGGCCTGCTGTTCCTGGCCGCCGTGCACGGCAAGACTGTTGCGCACGATCAACCCCCGGCTGCCCGCGTCCGGCAAGGCGATGTGGCGCCCCTCCTTCTGCGCGCCGGCAGACGTCAGCACGCTCAGCAGCGAGTTGGACAGACTGTAGTGCAGCGCTGCCATGCCCCGGCACTGCTGCCTGCATACGCCCAGCGCCATCGGTTCAGCGAGCTGCTCGCCCCAACGGGCACGCTCGGTCTGTGCCAGCCGGCTTTCGTGGCTGTCACCAAAGCCGATCACCTGCACCCGGTTGTCTTCGTGCAGCAGAACCTCGGCGTCACCCAGATACTGGCCGTCCAGCTCCACGCGCACGGTGAGCGGGTTGCCAAACAGGTGCTCGCGGAATTCGGCCGGCATGCGTTCGCGCTGCTGCAGCAGGCTGGGCAGCTCGCCCGGCGCGAGGCCGGCCGCATGCGCTGAGGTGGCAAGGACCACGGCACCGATCGCGGTCGCGAGCCGGGCCAGTCGGAATCGACGGTGGTTGGAGGACGAGAGCATGGGCGCTGTTCCGGCGTCCCCGCCGCATCATTGGATGCGACGGGGCGCCTGAAAGGACTCAGGGGGTGATGTCGCTTTCGAAGATCATGTGGAACTGGCCGCCGTAGCTGCCCTGCTTGTAGCCGCCCGTCGGCGCAGTCGGCGCAATGGCGAAGGCCAGCGACTTGCCCGCGGCGGCCTGGGCCGCGTTGGCAACGGTGATCTTGGCGGCGGCGGTTGCCGGAACCTCCACGTTGTCCAGCTTCACCACCAGGTCCACGACGTCTGCGGCCGACGCCATCTGTGCCGGCGACGTCAGGTAGGCGGTGATGGCAGCCGGCGACTTGATGTTGATGACGCGCCCGGTCAGTTCGCCCAGCGTTTCGCGCGCGGTGTCCCACGGCAGGTTCTGCGGCAGGCCTTCCCAGCCGTCAGGCGTGGACACCTGCAGGCCAGCGGTGTTCGGGACGTCGGCGGTCACGTTGACGGTGATCGACTTGGATTCGGTGGCTGCCAGGCTGACAGCCGGTGCGATGAGGGCTGCAGCGGCTGCAGCCAGGGCGTACTTCTTCAGGGACATGGAAATGCTCCGGGATCGGTGGATGGATACGATGGGATGCGACGCCAGGACGAAGACACAGCCTCCCCGCCGGGCGCCTGGCGAACCCGGTGGGGACGTTGCAGAAAGGGGAGATGGGCGGACGATCAGCGGCGCGAGTCGATGCTGCGGCGGTCGTCGCCCTCCCTCAGGTCGTAGCGGGCGAACCGGCTGTCGTCGGCCTGCAGCGCATAGGTTCGCCCGGGCCGGACATGGACGATGATGCCGGGCGTGCAGGCATCCGGACTGCTTCGCTCGCAGTACCGCAGGTTGTCCAGCACCACCGTGGCGTTGCCACCGTTGTGCACGTGACCGTCCTGCACACGGGTGTCATAGCGCGTGTTCCGCGGTGCCACGAACAGGATGGTGCCGTAGCCGGTGAACACGCGAACTGCCGAAGTCAGCCCGGTGATCTCCTGCACCTGCGCATCACTGAGCGAAAACTCCTCGGCGCTCGGCACCACCGGAATGAAGCGCAGTCGGTAGTAGCGCTCCTCATCGCGGTCACCGCGATAGACCAGGCGCGTCGCCTGTTGGCCATTGGCGGCAATGATCAGGCGGCTGGGGCTGGCGATCACCCCGTGCGCGCCAGGTGCATTGCGTACCAGCGCCACGGTGTCCACTGGCGTTTCGACAACCTTGCCGTCTGCATCGAAGTGCATCTCGGTGACCTCAACGCGCACGTATGCGGTCACACCACCGGTATTGCGTATGCGCTTGAGCAGGTTGCTGTGCGCTGGCGCAAGATGATCGAACAGGAGGCCCACATTGATCTGTGGTGTCGTGGCTTGGGCACTGCTGGCGAACAGGGCCAGCAGGAGGAGAAGGAGTGCGCGTTGCATGACGAACCCGCGGGGAGAGGCGAGCGATTAGTTTCACGGCATCTTTACAATCAGGCCATGCAACAACTTGCAAAAAGGTCAGATATTTCCGACCTCGCAAAGTGGCTCCGCCCAGGTCAACCCGGAAATCCTGTCCGCGCACTCGGCCGCGGCGGTCTGGCCCGTTGCACATCGCGACGGCACGCCCTGGAACAGCATCGGCGGCTGGTACACGCATGGGGCGTGCGGGTGAACGGTGGCCCACCGCCATCTGGCGACCCGGTCGGTTCTTCGCAGCTCGCTTACAGATCCGGGCCGAATATCCGGCCGTGGCCATCCAGACCCATGGCCCGCGCCCCCACTTCTGGAGCCTGTCATGACCGGTATTCGCTGCGTTTCTGCTGTCCTCCTCATCACCATCGGCCTGCTGCTGGGCGCCTGTTCCAGAACCCAGGAGGCGAGCAAGGCCACCGCCGCCGAGGACGTCACCGAAGTGAAGCTGATACCGCCGTATGAGTCGCTGGACAAGGACAAGGACGGCATCGTCACGCTGGCCGAAGTGGATGCCGTGGCACCCGACTGGGCCGAGCGCCTGCATGCCTGCGATACCGACCGTGACAAGACGTTGACCCGTGGCGAGTACGACGTCTGCAAGCAGACCAGCGGCACGCATTGACCCACCACTGAACCCTCGATCGGCACCGCATACGCCCGGCTATACCAAGGTATAGCCGGGCTAACCCACGGGCCTCTAGGACTACCCCATTCAGGGGCGGACAATAGCGCCACTGGCCAGGGCAACCCTGGCCGGCCCCCTCCCCTCATGGAGACGCAGATGGACCCCGACCCTGCCGGGCGCACCGCGCCCCGGATGCCCGCTTGTTGCCTGTTCCTGGCGCCTGCCCGCCGGTCCCTGCCTGCCTGAGTGACGGGGGACCGCCAGGTGCCGCCTGCCTGGAGATCACCCCCATGTCCTACAAGATCCTCTACATCACCCTGCGCCGCCTGATTGGCGAGCGCGATGTTGCCGCCCTGCGCAGCCAGCTGCTGCAGCACGGCCCGGTCATGTTCGCCCGTTCGCTGTCGCTCGGTTCGCCGCGCGTGGTGGCCGACGCGCTGTCGCTGCTGCCGATCAGCGAGCGGATCACCGTGCTGCGCCATCTGCCCTACCCGCTGCGCGATGCGATGAAGCCGCTATGCATCGGCGGCAGCCAGCGCCTGCACATGCAGCCGTGGTCGCCGGCGGTGCTGGCGATGCGCCACGCCTGATCTGTCTCACCCATTCCGTTCGTGTTCCGGCTGCGGCCGGCTCTGACATTCGAGGAGCGTCCCATGAGCCTGCTCAACGCCTGGTTCAACGCCTTCCTGCGCAGCCGTCGCGCAGGCAACCTGTTCCGCCGTCGTGCGATGCCCGAAGCCGGCTTTGGCCCGGGCAGCGCCGAAGCGGCGCCGTTCGCGCTTACCACCGGTCTGGTCACCCTTGCCCAGCAGGAAGAAGCCGAGCTGCTTGCAACGCTGGAGTCGCATGCCGATGGCCTGAGCCCGCATGAAGCCGAGGAGCGGCTGGCCACGCTCGGCCCCAACGAGGTGGATCACGAAAAGCCGCTGCCGTGGTGGCGGCACCTGTGGCAGTGCTACCGCAATCCGTTCAACCTGCTGCTGACCGTACTGGCGGCGGTGTCCTGGCTGACCGAGGACATCAAGGCCACGATCGTGATTGGTGCGATGGTACTGCTGTCCACGCTGATCCGCTTCGTGCAGGAAGGCCGCTCCAACCGTGCCGCCGAGCGGCTGAAGGCGCTGGTCGGCAACACCGCGCGCGTGCTGCGCCGCAATCCGGGCACCGAGGCCGCCGATGTGGCCGACCAGTACTTCGGCGCCCACCTGCACAGCCGTCGTCCGGCTCGCCTGCTGGACCTGCCGATCCGTGAGCTGGTGCCCGGTGACCACATCGTGCTGTCGGCCGGTGACATGATTCCGGCCGATTGCCGCGTACTGACCGCCAAGGACCTGTTCGTGGCGCAGGCCGCAATGACCGGCGAGTCGCTGCCGGTGGAAAAGTTCGCGCACCCCGGCGACGGCCTGGCTGGCCTGCTGGAGCAGCACAACCTGCTGTTCATGGGCACCAACGTGGTGTCAGGCACCGCCACCGCCGTGGTGCTGGCCACCGGCAACCGCACCTACTTCGGCACGCTGGCCCAGCGCAGCACCGCTACCGACCGTGCGCCCACCGCGTTCCAGGCCGGCGTCAACAGTGTCAGCTGGCTGCTGATCCGCTTCGCGCTGGTGATGGTGCCGTTCGTGCTGCTGATCAACGGCTGGACCAAGGGTGACTGGACCGAGGCGTTCCTGTTCGCGCTGTCGGTGGCGGTGGGCTTGACGCCGGAGATGCTGCCGATGATCGTCACCTCCACCCTGGCCAAGGGTGCGGTGCTGCTGTCGCGGCGCAAGGTGATCGTCAAGCGCCTGGATGCGATCCAGAACTTCGGCGCGATGGAAGTGCTGTGCACCGACAAGACCGGCACGCTCACCCAGGACAGGATCGCGCTGGAGCGCCACACCGATGTGTTCGGTCACGATTCGGAAGACGTGCTGAAGTTCGCTTACCTCAACAGCCACTTCCAGACCGGGCTGATCAACCTGCTGGACCGCGCGGTGCTGGAGCACGTGGAGCTGCAGAGTTCGCTGCGGCTGTCGCAGGACTACCACAAGGTGGACGAGATTCCGTTCGACTTCGAGCGCCGCCGCATGTCGGTGGTGGTGTCCGAGCGCGAGGACCACCATGAGCTGATCTGCAAGGGCGCGGTGGAAGAGATGCTGGCGGTGTGCAGCACCGTGCGCGAGAACGGCCAGGACATGCCACTGGACGAGCGCCGCCTGGCGCGGGTGCGGCAGACCACCGAGGAACTGAACGAACAGGGCCTGCGCGTGGTGGCGGTGGCGATGAAGGAGACCGCGGCCAGTCAGAGCGCCTACTCGCAAGCGGACGAGTGCGGTTTGACGCTGGTCGGCTACGTGGCCTTCCTGGACCCGCCGAAGGAGTCGGCTGCGCAGGCGCTGCAGGCGCTGGCCGCACACGGTGTCGAGGTCAAGGTCTTCACTGGCGACAACGAACTGGTGACCGCCCGTGTCTGCGCACAGGTGGGGCTGGACGCGGACACCATCCTGACCGGCCCGCAGATCGAGCGCATGGACGACGGCGCGCTGTCGCGGGCGCTGCACCACCATCGCGTGTTTGCCCGGCTGACGCCGCTGCACAAGGAGCGGCTGGTACGCGAGCTGCGGGCGCAGGGCAAGGTGGTCGGCTTCCTCGGTGACGGCATCAACGATGCGCCGGCGCTGCGCGCAGCCGATATCGGCATCAGCGTGGACAGCGCGGTGGACATCGCCAAGGAGGCGGCCGACATCATCCTGCTGGAAAAGAACCTGATGGTGCTGGAGGAAGGCGTCATCCAGGGCCGGCGTACGTTCAACAACATGCTGAAGTACATCCGCATGACCGCCAGCTCCAACTTCGGCAATGTGTTCTCGGTGCTGGTGGCCTCGGCCTTCCTGCCGTTCCTGCCGATGCTGCCGCTGCAGCTGCTGGTGCAGAACCTGCTGTATGACATCTCGCAGATCGCCATTCCGTTCGACAACGTGGATGAGGAACTGGTACGCAAGCCGCTGAAGTGGAACCCGGCGGACATCGGCCGCTTCATGGTGTTCTTCGGGCCGATCAGCTCGCTCTTCGACCTGAGCTGTTTCGCGCTGATGTGGTACGTGTTCGATGCACGCACGCCGGCCGACCAGGGCCTGTTCCAGTCCGGCTGGTTCGTGGTCGGCCTGCTGACCCAGACCCTGATCGTGCACATGATCCGCACGCCGAAGGTGCCGTTCCTGCAGAGCATCGCCGCGCCGCCACTGCTGCTGATGACCGGCCTGATCATGGCCATCGGCGTGGCCCTGCCGATGAGCCCGCTGGCCGGCTACTTCAAGCTGCAGGCGCTGCCGGCCGGCTACTGGCCGTTCCTGGTGGCGATCCTGTTCGGCTATGCGGTGCTGACCACCGCGCTGAAGAAGTTCTACATCCGTCGTTACGGCTGGCAGTAAGCACCCGCCGCTTGTCCAGGGAGAAACGCAATGGACATCAATCCCAACCTGCCGGCGTTCAACGCCGGCGCCACGCTCAGCTCGCTGATCAGCCTGTCGGTGGCATTCGTGCTGGGCACGGTCATCGGCCTGGAGCGGCAGCTGCGGCAACGCACCGCCGGCCTGCGTACCAATACGCTGGTGGCGGTGGGTGCGGCAGTGTTCGTCGATCTGGCGGTGCGCTTCCATGACCTGTACGGCGGACCACCCTCGCCGCTGCATGTGGTGGCCTATGTGATCTCCGGCGTCGGCTTCCTCGGCGCCGGCGCGATCATGAAGGACGGCGCGCAGGTGTCCGGCCTGAACACCGCCGCCACCCTGTGGGGATCGGCGGCGGTGGGAGCATGTGCAGGCATCAAGCTGCTGCCCGAAGCAGTGCTCGCAGCGGTGTTCGTGCTGGCCGCCAATACCCTGCTGCGGCCGGTGGTGAACCGCATCCAGCGGCAGCCGCTGCCGGAAGCGTTCAGCGAGGCGACCTATGCGATCAACGTGGTCTGCCAGCGCGAGCAGCAGGCCGAGGTGCTGGACCAGCTGTTGCTGCTGCTTGAGCAGGCGCATTACCCGGTGCGCGCGGTGGACCAGCGCCCGTTCGGTGAGCGCGATGTGGAGATCGAAGCGGTGCTGTATGCCACCACGGTGGATGCCGGCGAACTGGACGCTGTACTTGCGACGCTGGCGACCACGCCCGGTGTGCTGCAGGGATTCTGGAACGCCAGCCTGGAGGAGTAGTGCCGGCCGCTGGCCGGCAACACCGTGCACCGCTTTGGTAGGTGCCGACCTTGGTCGGCAGAGAACCTTCAGAGACCGTGTCCATCCCTGCGGTAGTGCCGGCCGCTGGCCGGCAACCTCATGAGCTCCGGC